>NZ_JBPQTQ010000104.1:0-23660 GCF_051386415.1 Streptomyces sp. URMC 129 | reverse complement strand
GCGCGACCCCGCCCGGCGCGGCGCGGTGTGACGGGCGCCTCACATGCCGCGTGAGCTGGGATGTGTCACTTTTGGCCCGATAGTGCCCCTCGTGGGGCGAACCGCGCATTGACCCTGCCTGCCTGCGCCCGTATGCTATAAGGCGCGCTGCGGGCCTGCGCGCCTCAGACAGAGCAGGTCGCGCTCGCATCTGTTGTATGTCCCCTCGGTTGTCGAGGCGCCTTCGGTGTGTGAGCTTCGGAGGGCGCTTCCTAGCTGTCCGGCTTCGGCAGTGCGATACGGGCTCCGGCGTAGCAGTGCCTACGAAACATGTCCGTACCGGAGCCCTTTACCACATGACGAGCAGCACCGAGACCCCCGTGACCACCCCGCAGGTTGCGGTCAATGACATCGGTTCCGAGGAAGCCTTCCTCGCCGCGATCGACGAGACGATCAAGTACTTCAACGACGGCGACATCGTCGACGGCGTCATCGTGAAGGTCGACCGGGACGAGGTCCTGCTCGACATCGGTTACAAGACCGAGGGCGTCATCCCCTCGCGCGAGCTGTCGATCAAGCACGATGTCGACCCCAACGAGGTCGTGGCCGTCGGTGACGAGATCGAGGCCCTTGTCCTCCAGAAGGAGGACAAGGAAGGCCGCCTGATCCTGTCCAAGAAGCGTGCCCAGTACGAGCGCGCCTGGGGCACCATCGAGAAGATCAAGGACGAGGACGGCATCGTCACCGGCACGGTGATCGAGGTCGTCAAGGGCGGTCTCATCCTCGACATCGGTCTGCGCGGCTTCCTGCCCGCGTCCCTCGTCGAGATGCGCCGCGTCCGCGATCTCCAGCCGTACGTCGGCAAGGAGCTCGAGGCCAAGATCATCGAGCTCGACAAGAACCGCAACAACGTCGTCCTCTCCCGCCGCGCCTGGCTGGAGCAGACCCAGAGCGAGGTCCGCCAGACCTTCCTCACCACCCTCCAGAAGGGCCAGGTGCGCTCCGGTGTCGTCTCCTCCATCGTCAACTTCGGCGCGTTCGTGGACCTGGGCGGCGTGGACGGTCTGGTCCACGTCTCCGAGCTGTCCTGGAAGCACATCGACCACCCCTCCGAGGTCGTCGAGGTCGGCCAGGAGGTCACGGTCGAGGTCCTGGACGTCGACATGGACCGCGAGCGCGTCTCGCTGTCGCTGAAGGCGACCCAGGAAGACCCGTGGCAGCAGTTCGCCCGGACGCACCAGATCGGCCAGGTCGTGCCCGGCAAGGTCACGAAGCTGGTTCCGTTCGGCGCGTTCGTCCGCGTGGACGAGGGCATCGAGGGCCTGGTGCACATCTCCGAGCTGGCCGAGCGCCACGTGGAGATCCCGGAGCAGGTCGTCCAGGTCAACGACGAGATCTTCGTCAAGGTCATCGACATCGACCTGGAGCGGCGCCGGATCAGCCTCTCGCTGAAGCAGGCCAACGAGAACTTCGGGCCCGACCCGATGGCGGTGGAGTTCGACCCGACGCTGTACGGCATGGCCGCGTCCTACGACGACCAGGGCAACTACATCTACCCCGAGGGCTTCGACCCGGAGGCGAACGACTGGCTGCCCGGGTACGAGAAGCAGCGCGAGGAGTGGGAGCGCCAGTACGCGGAGGCGCAGTCCCGCTTCGAGCAGCACCAGGCGCAGGTCATCAAGTCCCGCGAGGCGGACGCCCAGGCCGAGGCCGAGTCGGCCGGCGGTGGCGGCGGCGGCGGGCAGCAGTCCGGCGGTGGCGGCGGCGCCTCGTCGTACTCGTCGCCGCAGTCGGACGACGCGGGTGCCCTGGCTTCGGACGAGGCGCTGGCGGCGCTCCGCGAGAAGCTGGCCGGCGGACAGAGCTGACCGACGCCGTGCGCTGATCACCGGCGCACGGCACGGCACTGCTGACGACAGGCCCGCCCCCACCGGGGGCGGGCCTCTCGGTCGTTGCTGACGCGGGGAATGCCTTCGCGGTACCGTGCGTTGTCCTCTGCGTACGCGAGACAACGGAAGGGGTGCGGTGACGGTGCGCGATCCGCGGGAGTTGTTCGCATGGGACCCCGACGGCCTGGCCCGGGCCGACGCGGCCACGGGCGGGGCGGAGAGCGCGGGCCCGGTCCTCCTCTACCACTTCGACGGCTTCATGGACGCCGGTGAGGCCGGCGCGCAGCTCATCGAACTGCTGGTCGAGGACCAGGTGACCACGACCGTGGCCCGTTTCGACCACGACCGGCTCGTCGACTACCGCGCGCAGCGCCCCGGCATGACGTTCCACCGCGACCGGTGGACGGCGTATCAGGCTCCCAAGCTGGAGCTGTCCCTCGTGCACGACGCGACGCACCAGCCGTTCCTCGTCCTGGCCGGACCCGAGCCGGACGTGGAGTGGGAGGCGTTCGCCGCCGCCGTGCTGCTGATGGTGGAGCGGCTGAACGTCCGGCTGCTGATGACGTTCCACGGCATCCCGATGGGCGTCCCGCACACCCGCCCGGTCGGCCTGACCCCGCACGGCAACCGCACGGACCTCGTGCCCGGCCACCGCAGCGTGTTCGAGGAGGCCCAAGTGCCGGGCAGCGCCGCCGCGTTGCTGGAGCTGCGGCTGATGGAGGCGGGGCATGACGCGGTCGGCGTCGCCGCCCACGTGCCGCACTACGTCGCCCGTTCCCGTTACCCCGACGCGGCCCTCGTCGTCCTGGAGGCCGTCACCGCCGCCACCGGCCTGGTGCTCCCGGACGCCGCGCACGCGCTGCGCAGCCGCGCGCTGAAGACGCAGGACGAGATCGAGCGGGAGCTGGCCGAGGGCGACTCCGATCTGGTCGCGGTGGTGCGCGGTCTGGAGCAGCAGTACGACGCGATCGCGGGCGCCGCGAGCCGGGGCAGCCTGGTCGCGGAGCCGGCGGAGCTGCCGTCCGCCGACGAGCTGGGCGCGGTGTTCGAGCGTTTCCTGGCCGAGCGCGAGGACGGCGACGGCGACAGGTAGCCTGCCCGCATGCTGAATGTGGGACTGACCGGCGGCATCGGCGCGGGCAAGAGCGAGGCGGTGCGGCTGCTCGCCGCGCACGGCGCGGTCGTCGTGGACGCGGACCGGATCGCCCGCGAGGTCGTCGCCCCCGGCACGCCCGGACTGGCCGCCGTCGTCGCGGAGTTCGGCGAGGAGATCCGCACGCCGGACGGCGCGCTGGACCGTGAGCGCCTCGGCCGGATCGTCTTCGGTGACGAGGCCCGCCGCCAGGCGCTCAACGCGATCGTCCACCCCCTGGTCGGCGCCCGCTCCCTCGAACTCCGGGACGCGGCACCCCCCGACGCCGTCGTCGTGCACGACGTGCCGCTGCTCGCGGAGAACGGCCTGAAGGACCTCTACGACGCGGTGATCGTCGTGGACGCCTCCGAGGCGACCCGCCTGGACCGCCTGACCCGCCTGCGCGGCATGCCGGAGGAGGACGCGCGCGCCCGAATGGCGGCCCAGGCCACGCGCGAGGACCGCCTGAAGATCGCGGACTTCGTCCTGCGCAACGACGGCACCGTGGACGAACTGGCCGCCCAGGTGGACGCGTTGTGGACCCGGCTGGGCGAGCTGCGGATCGCCTCTGACCTGCGGCAGCGGTTCGGGACCCTGACCACGGCGCATGTGGCGGACGCGTGCGTCCGGGCCGGTGTCCCGGTCCGCTCCGTGTCGCTGCGGCCCGTGGAGCCGGGCAGCCGCCTGGCGGGCCGGGTCCTGCCCGCCCGGCACGTGGGCAGCGTGGACGTCTTCCTCGAAGCCCTCGAAGCGGCCGACCCGGGCGACGTGCTGGTGGTCGACAACGAGGCCCGCCCCGACGAGGCGTGCGTGGGTGACCTCGTGGTGCTGGAGGCCCGCGCCGCGGGCCTGTCGGGCCTCCTGATCTGGGGCCTGCACCGCGACACGGCCGACATCCGCGCGATCGGCCTGCCGGTCTTCAGCCTCGGCGCGATCCCGGCCGGGCCCCGGCGCCTCGACCCGCGCCCCAACGACGCCCTGGCCTCGGCGCGCGTGGGGGAGTGGACGGTGACCCGTTCCGACCTGGCCGTCGCCGACGACGACGGCGCTCTCTTCCTCCCGGCCGACCGCGCCGACGACCTGCTCACCCTGGCCGAGTCGATCCGCGACACCGAACGCGCCCAGGCCGACCGGATCCACGCGGGCACGACCCTGCGCGAGCAGGTCGGTTTTCCCGCCTACCTGGCGGGCCGCCAGGAGGACCCGTCCCTGACCTTCCGCGCCCACCTCCGCGCGGTGGGCGGCGCGATCGAGGAGTGACCGGGCGCGCTAGGTGTCGGCGGGGCAGTCGGCCAGGCTCACGTCCTCCTGGCGGATGCGCAGCGGCTCTTCGCGGACCGGGTCCCACAGCCAGACGTGCTCGCCCTCGGCGCCGAAGAAGAGCATCGGCCGGTCGGCGGGCGGCAGGGGGCCGCCCAGGACCGGGGCGGCGTCGGGAGCGGTGAGGGGGCGGACGCAGAGCAGGCGTCCGTCGAAGCCGTAGTAGCGCGCCGGGTCCTGGCCCTCCCGGGCCGCTCCGGCGGTGCGCGCCGCGGCCGTCGAGGCGCCGTCCATGCCGACGAGCAGCGCGGTCAGCACGTACACGACGCACAGCAGCGGGATCGAGACGAACAGCATCTCCCGCAGCGTCGACACCATGTGCAGGTGCCGCGCCCAGCCGCCCATCGCGATGAACAGCAGCACGGACGCCGCCGCCACCCCCACCGGCCGCAGCGCCATCCACACCGGCGCGTAGAACTCGACGGGCACGGCCGCCGAGGGAATCCCGAACTCCTCGGTGAGGTATACGCTGTGGAGCAGCCCGCCGAACATCGGCAGCACCAGCACGAGCGGGGTGGCCAGCAGCGGCACGACCCACTGCGCGTTCCGGCTGAACCACGAGTGGCTCAGCGCCAGCCACACGCCCGCGAGGACGAGCAGCAGGAGCACCGCGACGCCCACCCGCAGCGCCTGCGTCGCCAGCGAGTCCTCGTTGTCCGCGCCCCACATCCAGCCGACCAGCGCGGTGCCGCCCACCAGCGCGACGCCGATGCCCAGCCGGAAGACGAACGGCCGCGGCTCGTTGCTCGTCAGCCACCGGCCGACCGGCCAGCACGACGCCGCCACCAGCAGCGCGGGCACCAGCCGCCACCAGCCGTCGAGGTCCGCGATCAGCGCCCCGCACACCAGGAACGCGGCGGTGACCGCGCCGCCCGCCGCGCCGCGCGTCACCAGCTCGCGCGTCCCGTCCGCGTCCGGCGCCGCCGCGTCGTCCACCGCCGGGCCCAGCGAACGGCGCAGCGTGTGCGCCGCCGGGTCGAACGGCCGGCCGCCCAGGTCGCGGTCGGTCAACTCCCGCACGGCCGCCGCCTCGTCCGGGGCGCCCGGCAGGGAGAGGGCGCGCTGCACGTCGGCCAGGCCGACGGCGGCGGCGAGTTCGTACAGCCACCGCACCACCCGCCCGGCACCGGCCGGGCCGCGACGGCGGACGTGGTACGTGGTGCGCCGGGGCGGCGGCACGGGCACGACGAGCGCGGAATCCCGTATCCAGAGCGGCAGTTTGCGCTCCTTGGCCAGCCCCTCGACCGCCCGCACGGCCCCGGCCCGCGCCCCGAGCCGCGCGCCACGGACGCGCACCTCGACCACGTACGCCACGTGCCGCGCCTCGGCCGGTATCCGGTCGGCGGCCTCCGCCTCCCGCACCGCCCACCCCTGCGCCGTCAACTCCTCGACGGCGAGCCGCCGTTCCTCCGGATGATCGAGGATCTGCACGGCGACCCGCACCCGGCGGTTGTAAATGAGCTGTGCCTCACCGGCGTTGACATCGGTCGCACTGCGCCACCACTGGAACAAGCGGCTTTCTCCTCCCCGCCCGTCACGCGGATCGTCGGCGCCACTGTAGTGCGGCCGTCAGCGCGTCCGTCAGGCCGATCCCCCGTGTTCGAGGTAGTCGGTGCGGTTTCCCGTCCGGGCCGCGACGGCCGCCGTGACGCGCGCCGCGAGGCGCGGAATGGTCAGCTCGGACACCGACTCGACCGGACAGAACGCGAATCCGCGCAACTCCCCGTCCCGCAGCCGGATCGCGGCCCGTGTCTCCTCCGGCAGCACACCGCCGTCGAAGATCCACAGGACCTTGTCCCCTTCAGCGGGATGCGGAGCCCAGTCGACAACGAGCAGACGCCCGATCACCGGCGTGATGCCCAGCTCTTCGGCCACCTCGCGCTCACACGCCTGGCGAGGGGACTCACCGGCCTCCACATAGCCCCCGGGAAGATCCCGGTACCGTTTGTACGTCGGCTCGACGAGCAGGATGTCGCCGCGGCCGTCGAAGAACAGCGCCCCCGCCGCCATGCGGGGCAGTGCCGTCTTCGCTTCGTGCTCGTTCAGCGTCGCCATGGTCCGAGCCTCCTAGAGCAAGCTGAGTGCCTGCATCGCATCGAGTTCGATGCGCGAGAGCTCGTGGAGGACGGAGCCGGCCTGCGTGAGGTTCTTCGCGTCGCCGGATTCACCTGCCGCCGTGACGAGTGCGGCCACCTGAGTCCAGAGGGTGGCGGCCTCGGTGTACAGGCTGTGGCCGGTGCGCAGGTGGCTGCTGTCGATCAGTGGGGCACACTCGGCGAGGAAGTCCCGGTAGAGGTTGCGGAACAGGGCGCCGCCGGTGCCGGCCCTCTCCATGAGGACGGCGGCCCGTGGCAGGTCCTCCTGCGGATTGCCGCTGCGCTCCAGCCACTTCGGCACGTGCTTGGCGGCCTTCTCGATGCCCCGGTGGCCCAGGTTCGCGATGGGCGGGTTCAGGAAGGCGTCGGCGCATGTCCTGATCGCGGGGATGATCCGGTCCCGCGGTGACGTCAGGGTGCTGGTCGCCGTGATGGTGAAGGATCGGTGCCTGGCGGTCATGGGGCCGCGCTCGGCCCTGGCCCTGGCCAGGCCGGCGAGGCTGGTCGAGACGGCTCCGCCCTGTGCGGCGGTGTCCACCAGGTAGGCGTTCTGCTCGTCGTAGCCGTACATGGCCACGATGTGCCCGCCGAAGTGCACCTTGGTGCTGAAGTAGTCCAGGTGGTAGCTGTCGAGTTGAAGGCCGACCGGCCGGCCGGCGTCGATGGGCGCCGCCACGTTCTGCCATGCCTTGCGCGGGGAGGTGGTCTCCCCGACCAGCAGCTCCAGCCCGAGGACGGCGGCCAGGTTCCTGGTGAGCTCGAACGGCTTGACCCGGCCTCCCAGGAAGGGGAAGCCCATGCCTTTGCTGTCCCAGTAGATGAAGGACAGCCCGGAGCCGAGCCCGAACAGCATGGGCTCGGACAGGTCGAGTCCCTCGTGCCGCAGCAGCACGCCCAGTGCCGTCGTCTCGCAGTGCCGCATGCCACGGGCATCGATGTCCTTCACCATGGTCATGCGGCTCATTCTCCCCCCTGACCGGACGACGACGCCCGCTGAGCCGGCGGGCGCCGACGGACAGAGTGCTGTGGTCCTGGACGAGCAACGGGCGGCAGGGATCGCCGTTCGTGGGGGGTCAGCGGAGGCGGACGGGCAGGGCGGCGACGCCGCGGAAGCGGGCGTTGGAGTACCAGCGTGGTTGCTCGCCGGGGCGGGCCAGGCGCAGGCCGGGGAAGCGCCGGAGCAGGTGGGTGAAGGCGATCTCGGCCTCCAGCCGCGCCAGCGGGGCGCCCAGGCAGTGGTGGATGCCGTGGCCGAAGGCGAGGTGGCCGCCCGCGTCGCGGGTGATGTCCAGCCCGTCCGGGTCGGGGTACCGGCCCGCGTCCCGGTTGGCGGAGCTCAGCGCGATGTGCACGAACGCACCGGCCGGGATCTCGGTCCCCGCGATGACGACCGGTTCCTCCGTGTAGCGCAGGGTCGCCAGATTGACCGGGCTCTCCCAGCGCAGGAACTCCTCGATCGCGCCCGGGATCAGCGCCGGGTCGGCGCACAGCGCGGCCCACTGCTCCGGGTGACTCAGCAGGGCCCAGGAACCGCTGGCGATGAGGCTGACCGTGGTCTCGTGGCCGGCAAGCAGCAGCAGGAAGGCCATCGCGATCACCTCCTGCTCGGAGAGCCGGTCCTCCTCGTCCCGCACCCGCACCAGCTCCGACAGCAGGTCGTCGCCCGGCTGTTCGCGCTTGGCCCGCACCAGCTCCGCCAGGTACCGGCCGGTGGCCGCGAACGCCTCCCGGTCCAGGCCGGTCAGCAGGCCCCGGCCGCGCACCTGGAACGCGGCGCGGTCGGCGTAGGGGACGCCCAGCAGCTCGCAGATCACGGTGATGGGCAGCGGCATCGCGAACGCCTCGACCAGGTCCGTCTCTCCGTCCGGCGCGGCGGCCATGGCGTCGAGCAGGCCGGTGGTGATCTCCTCGACGCGGGGCCGCAGTCCGGCGACGCGGCGGGTGGTGAACGCCCGGGCCACCAGCTTCCGCAGCCGGGTGTGGTCCGGCGGATCGGAGTTGAGCATGTGCGTGGCGAACGACGATGCCGACCCGCCCACGGACAGCGGTGCCTGGCCCATGGCCCGCAGGAGCCTCTCGTTCGCCGCGCCCTTGCGCAGCCGGGGATCCGCCAGCGCGGCCCGCGCCTCGGCGTGCCCGGTGACGACCCACCCCTTGACCCCGCCCGGGAAGACGACGTGCCGCACGCCGCCCTCCTCGCGCCACTGCCGGTAGACGGGATGCGGATCCGCGAAGAACCCCTCGTCCAGCACGTCCGGCCCACCCACCGTCATCGCGCCCTCCCTCGCACGCCGACCCCCGCACCGGCCCCCAACAGGGCCGTGCTGAAAGGCCGTTCGACAGCTACCGATCCTAGGCACGTGTGCTCCCCCCGGGTAGGGGAGCGTGTTGGGGATTGTGGGTGCGGTCCCAGGGTCATTGCATGATCGAGAAGTGTCCGGTTTCGTCAGGTGAGGCCGAGTGTTCGTAGGGGTCGCTGGTGGTCGCGGCCGGTGCGGCGGAGGGCGGCGGCGATGTTGGTCTCGCCGTCTTGGCGGAAACGGCAGCCCTCACCGCAGCCGGAAGACGGGGGGAATCGGTCGGTGCTGCGACCGGTCACGGTGGACGGCAAGACCGGCCGCGGGTCACGCACCGCCCAGGCACAGGCAACGACCGGTTGCTTCACGGCCATGCCCGCCGGCCGGCAACCTTTCCTCGCAACTGTCTCCGCCGATCGCCCGTTGCGTTGTTGCCGCCGTCATCCCGATCCGACACGTCGCCCCTGGCGGCCTGGAACAGGACGGTGACGTGATGCGTTCCATGGCCGGCCCCGGTCGGGGGTGGCCATGGAACGACTGACGGTGAGCTATGGGGGTTGTGTGCTCGGAAACTGCACGGCACTTATTTGCTGCGCCACTTCCCGGTGCCGTAAGAGGCTCCCATGCCCACCGCGGTGGTGGGAACGAGAACCGTTCCGATGGGGGAACCCCCGTTGTACCAGGTGATCTCGACTGCTTTTGCCGCGCTTGATGCACGGACGATGCTGAACGACGGCTCCGTGCCGGTCGTCTGCTGCGCGGTGTAGATGTAGGCGCCGACGCCTGTGCCATCGAAGGGCTTCACCTGCAGTCCAGCCGAAACGCCCTCGAAGACGAGGGTCTTCTGGTCGTTCTCCCAGGTCAACTCCGCGGTCAGTGCGCCTCCTTCGATGCTGACCGAGAAAGTGACGGGCCCGTTGACCGTATGGGCGCCGTTCTTCTTGAGCTCTTCCCTGATCGACTTCAGGTTCGCGAACCGCGTCTCAAGGTCCGAGTGGAGTTGCCTCAGGTGTTTGAGTGCCTTGTCCTTCGATTCTTCCGTGGGTCGCACATCGGTAGTCATGGATGGTGTCCTCTCTGTTTCGGGGGTCCATGTTCGGCGCCAGGGGAACGGGCGCCGGATCTCCCTGCCTGCTCAGTTCCAGCTTCCGCTGCCGTACATGCCGGCACCGATGTCACCGACACCGCCGACGAGCATCGTGCCCACGGGGGTGCCCCCGTCCCACCAGGTGATGGTCACCGCTCCCGCCTCCTCGGCCGCAGCGAGGATGGAGAATGAGAGTGAGGTGCCCCGTGTGTCAGCCGCCGAGTAGGCGTACATGCCTTGCCCGATTCCGGCGAAACCGCCGAACCCGGCACCCCAGGCCGTTCCGCTGTACGTGACCTCCGATCCGTCGTTCTCCCAGAAGGCGGTCACATTGAGTTCGCCGTAGATGAGGTAGGCGTCGAACTCGACGCCACCCGCGATTCCGTAAAGGTCGTCACCGGCGTAGACCTTCTTCCGGATGGATTCGAGTTTTGCGTACCGCTTTTCGAGGTGTTGGTGGTGCCTGATCAGTCGTTCTTTGGCGGTTTCCGTGGTGATATTCTCGGTCGGTCGTACCATTGTGGCCATGGTCGTCCCTTTCTCCTCGTCCTTTCTGGTTTCCGGGGAACCACCTTTTTCCGGTTCTCCGGATCCTTGCCGTGCTGACCCGATAGGTTACCCATAAGCGGTGCTGTCGCCGATCAGCAGAGTTCGTCGGCACCGGCTTTCTGACATGGTGCCGGGATCGCGAGCGAGCCGCGAACGGCCCGCTCTCGCGAGGTGTCAAGCTGATGGGAATGATGGGGCTCGGGCTGTCTGCACGAGTGTCCTGCTCCTGTCCTGCTCGGGCCATTTGCCCGACGTTGTTGCACGCCTTTCCTGTCCTGCAGCTCCCGGAATACGGCCGTCGGCGTGTGCACGAGCAGCGACATAAACCAGCGTAGGCGCTCCTGCGAAACGGCGCATATGCACGGCACCCAGCGATCAGCACCGACGCGCTGCACACCCAGCGCAGCCACGGGACCTACCCCACCGGGCGCGGCGCCCGCTACCTGGCCGTCGTCAAGCGAAACCACCCCGGTCTGCACGCCCGGGTCAAGACCTGCCGTGGCAGGACATCCCGCTGGACCACCGCACCCGTGACAGGGCCCACCACCGCGACGAGATCCGCCGGCTGAAGGTCGCCGCCTTCTCCCGCATCGACTACCCCGGCGCCCGCCAGGCCATCGAGGTCGTGCGCCGGGGGCGCGACCTGACGACCGGGAAGCTCACCATCAAGCACGTTCACCTGATCACCAGCCTCGACGTTCTCGACGCCGCCCCACGCCCAGCTCGCAGCCTGGGTCAGAGGCCACTGGGGTATCAGAACCTCCTGCACCACGTCCGCGACCGCACCTTCCGCGAGGACGACTCCAAGGTCCGCACCGGCCACCTCCCCGGGACCATGGCCAGCCTGCGCAACCTCGCCACCAGCGTCTTCCGCCAAGACGGCGAGACCAACATCGCCCCCTTGTTGCGTTTGCGGTCGTGGTACCCGTGGCTGATATTCGTCTCGTACCCGTTGCGGCCCGGATCGGTGATGGAGACGCGATGATGGCCGAGTCCTGCTCGAAAAACCTGATCAGTCACCTGAGCGCGGTGGATCATCCGCCCTACACACCTGTCTGGTACCCCGACACGATTCTGCAATGGGACCCCAAGAAGGACCCGGACGCACCGTACAACCGCTGCACGGTTCCGCTGGCCGAACGCACACAGCACACCCACGAAAAGTTCCACAGCGGCACCCGTAACGCCAAGGCGAACGTCGCTGCCTGCGCCGAATTCGCCCCCACGTCGAACAACCCCGCACAGGGAGTTTTCGACCACGGCTACTACGCCCTGGGATACTGGCAGTACCTCGATATCCTCGTCTTCTGGGGAGGATCCTCGGCTGAGGGAACGATCCTCGCTCCGAACGCCCACCTCGTTGAGGCCGCGCACCGGAACGGAGTGAAGGTGTACGGCAACATCTTTTTCCCGGAGGGGCAAACCTCTCAGCACAAGCAATGTGTTACGGATTTCTTGCAGAATTCCAACGGTGTCTACCCCGTGGCCGACAAGCTGATCGAAGTGGCGGACTACTTCAAGTTCGACGGCTGGTTCATCAATGAGGAAACGTACAAGGGTTCCACTGACTTCATCGGATTCCTCAAGTATGCCATCAAGAAGAGAGATGCGGGAGGGAAAAGGGTCGAGTTCATGTGGTACCGGCTGGCCGGTAGCCTGGGGGACGGGAAGTTCTTTCAGGAAAAGACGGTTCGCGTGTCCGACTCCATGTTTCTCGATTACAAATGGACCAAAGAGGGTCTCAAGAGCGACAGCAAGAAGGCGGTCGACGACCTGAAGCGCAGCCCGTACGACCTGTACGCCGGTCTGGAGATCTCGCGCAACCGCGGGAATCCCGAAGACGCGAGTCCGTATGTGTCGCTGGGGCCCTTCGACCTCCATGCGGCGTCCATGTGCCGCAGCGGTAACGCACGGGACCTGAAGAAATTCTACGAGGAGGAGTCCCACTTCTGGGTGGGGCGCAGCACGTACGGCGACCCGTCGAATGTGCCGGACACGGCTCGGTGGGGCCTGGCCAAGTACATCGTGGAGCGGACGCCCGTCCTGCGGAAACCGTTCGTGACGAACTTCAACACCGGACACGGCACCGCCTATTACACGCGTGGCAAGAAGGTGCGTAACGGCGGTTGGGCCAACCTGTCGCTCCAGGACGTGTTGCCCACATATCGCTGGGTGGTGCGGCCCACCCGGCAGGCACTCGATCCAGCTTTTGACTTCACGGACGCGTTCCACGGCGGATCCAGCCTGCTGCTCACCGGCAAGATCGAGACGGGGAAGGATCCCAGCACGGTCCTGCTCTATCAGACGGAACTGGACGTGACCCAGGACACCGTGCTCTCTGTCGCGGTGAAGACCGAAGAAGCGGGGGAAACCCGGCTGAGCGTCGCGCTCGCCTTCGCAGGGGCGGCGACCACCTTTGTCCCTGTCAAACTCGGGAAAACCACCGGCAAGAACTGGGAGGTCATCACCAAGCCGCTCAAGGACCATGCCGGAAAGAAGATCGTGCAGATCGGGCTGCAAACGGTCAACGACACGGCGGTCCCGGCCTACAAGATCCGCGTCGGGCAGATCGCGGTCTGTGAGAAGAAGCTCAAGAAACCGGCTGGGCCAACCGACTTCAAGATCACCAAGAAAACCGATCTCACCCATCACAGAAAGGCGCTGCGCATCCAGTGGAAGGCCGCCACGGCCACCACCGACGCGCCGGTGCATCATTACGAGATTTACCGCCAGGACGGCACAACCGAGACCTATATCGGCGGCACGCTCAACACCGTCTTCTACATCCCGGAGCTCGACCGCGAGGGCACGCAGAAGGAGACAACGATCGGCGTCAGAGCTGTCGGCCCCACGGGCGAATCCTCCGACCTGGTCACCGCTTCTGACACGAAGATCGAGTGGCAGCGCGACGAGAGCGAGTGTCCGGTCATGAAGCGTTCGACAAACACCCAGTGAGCGGACACCGGGCCGGCCGTCAGGCCACCGTCACACCCCGGTGGTTCGTCCACGCCTCGGCGGCTTCGGCCAGGGCCCTGCGCCACGTCTCCTCGGGCCTCCGGCGGGCAAGGGCATACAGCATCCGCACGTAGGCGGCGGCGAAGACATCGATGGCTTTCGAGTCCGCATTCACCCATGCCGTGCAGCGGGCCACCCAGGCCTCGGCGGCCCCGGCGCTGTGGCCCGCGGCCACGAGCTGCACGACGAGGCAAGCCGGGTCGATGAACGCCGCGCCATAAGTGGGCCAGGACCAGTCCACGAGCCATGCGTTCTGGCGCCCGATGAGCACGTTCTCCGGATTGATGTCCGCGTGAAGTAGCGCGTCGCCCCGGAACAGCTCCGCTTCCGCCTCGCTGGCGGCGAACCGATCCCACCGGGTCTCCGGCCAGTCCCGGGCAACCCCGGGGAGGTCGATTTTCCCGATGCTGTCGAGGAGTTGGACGACGGACGGCAGGTCGGGTGAGCCCGGCTCGAAGTCCGACGGCCGTCCCTCGACAAGATCGAATCCCAGAATCATCCACTCGTCGTCCTCCGCCTGCCACCGCAGTGGCGGGGAGAAGGGCTGCACGAACGGGTTGATCAGCTTCTCCCGGACGATGGAGACGCGGCGCCACCCCTGGTTCCGCATGCCCTTGACGAAGAACGCTCCCTTCTCGGACTCGACCACAGCGGTGAGGTCCGAGCCGAACCCGCGCCCGTCAGGCGGTCGGATGTCGGTCACGTCTCCGGTGTACGGGTGGATCAGTGCCCGGAATGCCGGGCTGAGGCTGTCGCGTGTCATAGATTCTTCGGCTCTTCGCTTCCTACGGGACGGGCCCACCCGGGCAGACCCGAGCCTGGCTCCGGGCTGCGGCAATGGCCGTCCATGTGTGATGGGGTGTCACCGAACGCCGCAGGCAGGCGGCGAGCGGACGACGACAATGGAGGCGCGCCCACGTGGGGCTCACGGTGCGGCCGTACAAGCCGGTTGACCAGGGCTCTGTCCCCTGGAGTTGATCAACGCCGACCGGATGTCGGGGCAGCCGGAGACGACGGCCGCCATGCTGGCCGATGCGCTGGCGGGCCGTTCGGTCGTGGACTCCGGCTGGTGGGCGGAGTTGGAGGCCCCACGTACGGATGTCGCGCGGGATGCCAAGGGGCGGGTGGTCGGGGTCGTCTCCCACGCGGTACGTCCGTCCGACAAGTCCGGTTTCCTGCTGTGGCTCCATGGTCGCGAAGACCGTGGAGTGCTGCGAGCACTGATCGAGCACACGTTGACCAGCCTGGACACAGCCGTCGTGTACGCCTTCGAGTTCGCCTCTGCGCTGACACTCGGACTGGAGGGCCTGCCCGTCCTGCACCGTCCGGCCTCCCGAGCGGCACTGGAAGATGCTGGATTCACCGGGCGCGACCTGTGGCGGTACATGCATATCGACCTCCCCGTCACCGGTCTGCCGCGCGCGGATCACGTCCAGGTCGAGGAGTCCGACGACCCGCCTGGCAAGCGTCTGGTGATCCGGGCCAGTAAGGAGCCGAATGGCGTCTGGGCCGAAGCGACCATCGGCCGGCCGGTCGCGGGGATCGGTGTCCTGTGGTGGATCAGTGTTGATCCTGCCCGACGTGTTCGTGGGCTGGGTACCGCGCTGCTCGGCTCGGCCCTTGACGTGCTCGTCAGTCTGGGCGCCGAGGAGGCGATTCTGTTCGTGGACGACGACGCCCCCGCCGACGATCCGGAACGAAGTCGGGCCGCAGCGAACCGGTTGTACGACCGCGCCGGCTTTCGGGAGATTGATCGGCTGTTCTCCTTCACACGGTGACCTCCGGGCGGGGACGTCAGGTCACCGTCACGCCTCGGTAATTGGCCCAAGCCTCGGCGGCCTCCGCCAGGGCCTTGCGCGCTGGCCTGTCGGGCCTCTGCCAAGCCAGTTGCCACCACATGCGTGTCTTAGCGGCGGCGAATGCGTCGATAGCCCTCGGGTCCGCGCTCGCCCACCCCTTGCACCGGGCCACCCACGACTCGGCGGACTGGGGACTGTGCCCCGCCGCTACGAGCTGGATGACGAGCATGGCCGGATCGATGAATGCCGCTCCCCGGGTTGGCCAGCCCCAGTCCACGGCCCACGCACGTTCACCAATGAGCAGGTTGGTGTGGTTGATGTCCGCGTGCAGCAGCGCATCTCCCCGGAACAGCGTCGCCTCCGTCTCATCACTGGTGAAGCGGTCCCATCTGGTCTCGTGCCAGTCTCGTGCGATGTCGGGTAGGTCGAGTTCCCCGATCTGATGGAGAAGATCGACGATCACTGGCAAGTCCGGGGAGTCCGGCTGGAAATCCGGTCGTCTGCCGTTCACGACCTCGAACCCAAGCGCAATCCATTCTTCGTCCTCGGTCGTCCACAGCAGTGCCGGAGAGATTGACTGAACGAAAGGATTGATCAGCTTCTCACGGATGATGGAATCGCGACGGCCTCCCGGGCGGTTCCGCATCGCCTTGATGAAGAACGGCCCCTTCTCGCATTCCAGTACGGCCGTGAAGTCGGAGAAGTCCCCGCGCGAGGCGTGTGGTGTGCCCGCTGTATCTCCGGTGTACGGGTGAATCAACGCCCAGAATGCAGACTCAGGATTGGGTGTCACGTTTTCTCAGTATCCATCCGGAAAACATCTATCGGTTTCATGACCAGGATTGCACTGTTGCTGGGGCGAGCAGGGCGTAGGCGGGGATTGGTCCGGCCTGCAAGGGCCTTTGGCGGGAAAACAGGGGGTTTGGTCCGGATAGCACTTGTCCTTGTCCGGCCGACACTTCCTCTCCGTGCGCACCGCGCTGCGGATGGTGGCGTTGGCCTCGGTCATGGCGGCGCTGCCGAGGATAGCGGCGAGCGGGGCGTCCTGGATGTTCCCCACGTTCATCCAGCCGGAGAAGACGCACGGGGAAACGTCTCCGTTGGGGCCGATGGCAGCCCTGCCGGCTCCGCACCGACCGCAGAGGTTGCCCGGATCCGGGGCCTGATCCTGGCCGCCCCGCCCGAAGGCCCGGACGTGATCAGCGCCGATCCTGGTCACGCCCAAGGCTTCCAGGTCCCGCTTGGCCGCAGCGATGCGCTGCTCGCTGTTGCCGATGATTCCGACGCGCAGCGGGATGCCCAGCCCGATGGCCTTCTCGATGTTCGCCCGCGTCCGGGCATGGCTGCGGCGGCCGGTCATGGCGTCGTGTTCCTCGGCCCGGTCCGAGTAGTACGACGTGGCCAGCGTGACGCCTTCTCGCCGGAACAGTTCCCACCACTGGTCCGTGACCCGTACCAGGTTGCTGAAGACCTCGACCCGAAGACCGACGCCCAGAGCGTGTCCGACCAACTCGGCAGCGTGGGGGTGCGTCGTCGGCTCCCCGCCGATGAACTGCACGTGGTCCACACCGCAATCGGCGGCCTGGTCCAAGAGAGCGATCCAGTCCTCACGGGTCATCGTGCCGTGGCCGCCGTCCGGGCCTGATGCGTTGTAGCAGTGCACGCACGCGAGCTGGCACTTCCGCGTCAGATCCAGCCACAGGAATTGAGACCCGTCGCGCTCAGCGGGTAAAACTCCAGTGATCGCCGTCACTCTCGCACCTCCTTCGATCGTCTTCCGTGACCATGAAACTCCTCATTGTGACCGGCCCGCCGGGGCCTGTCAGCAAGGCCACCGCCCGGGCCGGGTTGCCGCTCACGGCGGCGATCGCTGATCTGTTGGAGACCGGGAAGGACGCGAGTGGCTGACGAACTGGGGTCGGAGGAGCTGCGGGCGGGGCTTGTGCGGCGGTTGTGCGGGGCCGGGAGGGTGTTGAGTCCGGAGTGGGAAGCGGCCCTGCGCGCCGTGCCGCGTGAAGCCTTCCTCAGCGAGGGATGGTTCGAGTACGAGGACGGCGGCTGGTACCGTCCCGTGTTTCTCGCCGAGGGGCCCGACCGGCTGCGGCGTGTGTATGAGGACGACACGCTGGTGACGCAGGTCGCCGGATCGGTCGTGCCGCGCCAGGTCGAGGGCCGCATCGCGCACCGCCCCTCTTCCTCGTCCACGCTGCCGGGTCTCGTGGTGCGGATGCTCGAAGAATTACGTGTCTCCGAAGGGACCCGGGTCCTCGAAATCGGCACGGGCACCGGCTATTCCACCGCTCTCCTCTGCCACGTGGTGGACGCGGACAACGTGACCTCCGTCGAAGTGGACGCCGACGTATCCGCCCGCGCCGGGGCGGCTCTCGGCGGGCTCGGGTACTGGCCCGAACTCATCGTGGGCGATGGCCTGGCCGGTCATCAGGACAACGCCCCCTACGATCGCGTGATCGCCACCTGCGGAGTGCGTACGGTCCCCGCCGAGTGGATCGCCCAGACCCGCCCCGGCGGCGACATTCTCGTCACGGTCGGCGGATGGATGAACGCTTCCGAGCTGGTACGCCTGACCGTCACTGACGACGGAACAGCGAGCGGTCCCGTTCTCGGCGGACACGTGTCCTTCATGCTGGCGCGCCCCCATACCCCGCCCCCCATCGGCCTGTTGCCCGATCTCGACGCGGCGGACGCCACGCCCACGACGGTCGGCGGAGACGCGCTGGACGACTGGACGGCTCGTTTCGTCGCGCAGTTCGCCGCCCCGCGAGCTCAGCGGTTCGTGCTGCCGCGCAACGGCCGGGACGAGCACGTGCTCATCGATGTGGAAGCGGGAGCCTGGGCCGCCGCCTATGACGGCGGCGATGGGCGGTGGATGGTCCGCCAGGGCGGTCCCGCGCGGCTGTGGGACGCCGTGGCGGACCAGACCACCCGTTGGCGGGCGGCCGGCGAACCGGCGGCCGAGCGCCTGCGGTTGAGCGTCGGATGCGATGGCGGGCAGCGTCTCACCTGGGAGTAGCCGGCCGGTCGGCTCGTTCGGCTTCGGCGCGGAGGGTTGCCGCCTCGGAGCGGTTGCGGAGGGGGATCTGCCATTCCTTGAACAGCTTGGTCAGGTACGGCGCCGACACCTCGTAGTGGCGGGCCAGGGCGTTCATGGAGAGCTTGTCGTCCAGGTAGAGGGAGACCGCCTCGTCCTTGGGGATCGTCGGCATGCGGCGCTTCGGCATGGTTTCTTTCGCCTTCTCAGTCGTGCGTGGTGGGGAGGTCGAGTTCGGCCCACACGGTCTTGCCGTGCGGTCGCCGGTCCAGCACGCCCCAGCGGTCCGCGAACGCCTCGATCAGGATCAGGCCGCGACCGGACTCCGCTTCGGGGTCGGTGAGGGCGAAGTCGGGGTGCCGGTCCGCGAGCAGGTCCTCCACGTCCACCCGCAGCACGGTCGGTGCGAGCAGGCCGGGTCCGGTGGTGAGGCGGACCCGGAAGTCGCGGTCGAGGCAACGCGCGTGCAGGGCCGCGTTGGTGGCGAGTTCGGCGACGACGATCTCGGCGGTCTGGGCGATCCGGCAGCAGTGCGGCCAGCCCCAGTCCGCGAGCTGCTGCATCGTCATCAGCCGGGCCAGGCGGGCGCCGTGGCGGGTGGAGCTGAAGAGCTGCGTGAACTCGTAGCGGGGCGGGGCGATCTCGGTAGGGGGAATTCCGGTCATCATGGCCACGAGTTTCGCCGCGTGAGACTACTGTTACCAGCAGTTACGGCCGTACGTGGGCCGCAGGTCCGAGGCCCGGAGAAGCCACGTACGGGCCATCGGTAGCGACGGTCTGGGGCGTGGGTAGTTACCCAGGGATTGACGGAGGTACGCGGCATGGCTGAAGCCGAGCAGGTGGAGCAACCGGCCGAGCTGGACGAGGAAGCGCGCGCCCGCGCGGAGGCGGAGGGCACGGAGCCGCTGCTGCGGGCCATCGGGAAGATCATCAAGACCCTGCGGGAGAACGCGCGGTTGACGCAGGTGGAGTTCGGCGCGGCCATCGGGTACGGCGTCGAGCAGGTGTCGTCCGTGGAGCGAGGGCGCAGGGCGCCCAAGAAGCAGTTCATCGAGGCGGCGGAGCGTGTGCTGAAGGCGAACGGCGTGCTGAAGGCCGTTCAGGATGACATCGACAAGGCCAGTCTCTCGGCGCGGGTACGGGAGATTACGAAGATCGAGGCCGAGGCGGTCGAGATCCACGAGTACAACCCCATTGTGGTGCCGGGGCTGTTGCAGACCGAGACGTACGCCCGCACGTTGTACCGCATGCGACGACCGCTATTGGCGGAGGAGATCATCGAGCAGCGCGTCGCGGAGCGGATGTCCCGGCGGGTCGTGTTCGACCGGTGGCCCGCGCCGATCATGAGCTTCGTACTCGATGAGGCAGTGCTGCGGCGTCCGGTTGGGGGGAAGCCGGTGATGAAGGGACAGTGTGAGCGCCTCCTGAACGTGGGCGCGATGCGGAACGTCGAGATTCAGGTCTTGCCGCTGGGCCTGGAGGACGTCGCCGAGACGCATGGCATGGCCATCTTGATGGAGTTGAAGGACCGGAAGATCGCCTTCTCAGAGGCGCAGGGGCGGAGCTTCTGGTTCACCAAGCGTCCGGAGGTTCGGGAGATCGAGGCGCGTTATGGGATTATCCGTGCGCAGGCGCTCACACCTCGTGAGTCCCTAGAGTTCATCGAAAAGTTGCTGGGAGAGACATGAGGGCCGAAGAGCTTCGCTGGGTCAAGAGCAGCTACAGCGACGCCTCGGGCGGTGCGTGCGTCGAGGTGGCGTGGGGCAAGAGCAGCCACAGTGACGCCTCGGGCGGCGATTGCGTCGAGGTGGGCCGCTGCTGCGGCTCCGTTCACGTCCGGGACTCGAAGAACAAGAACGGTGGGCAGCTCACTCTTTCGCGGGAACAGTGGGCGGCTTTCACCGCCTTCGCTACCGTTGGCTCATGGACGTAACTGCCGCCGTCGCTCTGGTGTCGGTCGCCGCCGGGAGTGTGGCGACCGAGGCCGGGCGGCATGCGTGGGAGTCGTTGGTCGCGTTGACCCGTCGCCTCACCGGCCGGACGGACCCGGACGCGGGGGACGAGGCGGCCGTACGGGAGTTGGTGGCCCGGGTTGACGAACGGGCAAGCAGCGACGAGGAGTTCGCGGGCGAGCTGGTCCGGTGGGCCGAGGCGCACCGGGCCGCGCTGGTGGAGCAGCAGCAGGTGCAGAACACCATCTCGGGCAGCGCCACCGTCCACGGGCCGGTGATCCAAACCCACACCATCCACGGCGGGATCCACTTCGGCGGCGGGTCCTAACCGGCCGTGCGCCGCTTCCGCAGCCACCGGGGCGTGTAGCGCTTCAGGCGCAGGAAGCGGGCGTGCTGCTCGCGGGAGTAGCGGTCGAGTTCCTCGGCGAGACGGATGGACCGTTTCTCCATGTCGAGTTCGTCCAGCATGCGGTCGACGTCCGCCAGCAGCGACCCGTACAACTGCCAGTGCCGGGGGTGCTCCTGGACGCGGGCCAGCAGCACCTTCGCGATGTGCTCGCGGCTCACCCTGGCCGCGTCCAGCTCGATCGCGAGGAACGCTTCCGCCTCGTCGGCCTGGCTGCTGACCTGGCTGGTGATCAGCGTGGCGAAACTGTCCACGGCTCCGGCCAGGTTGGCGTAGACCTCGCGCAGCGCGGGGGCGATGTCCGGTGCGAGCAGGGGTTCGTCGCCCCGGCGTGCGGCGAGGTCGGTGAGGCTGCGGGACATCGTGCGCAGGATGACGGCGCAGACCTCCAGGGTGTCCAGGCCGGTGCGCAGCACGATGCGCGTCATCAGGGGTTCCTTGACGCGGGGGTTGAACCGCAGGCTCTCCTCGGCCTGGATGATCGAGGCGTCGACCTGGGCGATGTCCTGGTCGAGCTGCCGGGCGCGTTCCAGCTTCTCGGCGACGCGGTGCACGGGGAGCCGTTCCTCCTCGGCCTCCTCGCCGAGCTGCACGAGCAACGTGCGCATCCGGTGGGCCTGTTCCTCGATGTCCTGGCTGGCGGAGCCGACCCAGACGGGCGGGACGAAGACGATGTTGCACGCGAGGCCGACGACGGCTCCGATCGCCGTCTCCACCACCCGATCGAGTGCTGTCTCCGCGATCTGGGTGACGCCGAGGACGAGCATCGCGCTGATCGCCACCTCGGGCACGAACTCGTCGACCCGGAGCAGGTGTCCGATGCCGAGCGCGGTGAGGATGAGCAGGCCGAGGCTCCACCAGCTCAGGCCGACCAGCGTGCTGAAGCCCGCCGCGACGAGCACGCCGGCGACCACGGAGCCGACCCGGCGGACGCCCGTGGTGAGCGTCGCGAAGAGCGTGACCTGCACGACCAGCAGCGCGGTCAGGGGCGCGAGCAGCGGCGCGGTGACGTCCGTGAGGCCGAGGGCGACGAGGTAGGCGAGGGTGGCGGCGGCCGATGAGCGCAGCGTCTGCACCACCACGGGTTCGGTTCCCGGCTTCTTGGCGAGATCGATGATGTGCTCGGGTACATCCGGCACGCCAGGCCCCTTTCGCTTCAAAACGCTCGAATCCACAAAAAGATGTCATTACCCGCCCTGAACGGGCGTGAACCCGTCCGGCCCGGTTCGCTGATTCGCTGCGGAGCACCCGTCCGGGGCAGCACAATGCGTGCATGAGTGATGACGAAGCGGAGCTTCTGGAGCCACATCGCGTCATTCGGATGACGCGCTTCGACGACCCGGTGTCGGTGATCGCCGACACGGAGGCATGGCAGGCCAGGGACGAGTACCCCGACATCCGGGCGCGCGGGCCGCTGTTCGTCGTGTGCGAGCAGGAGCCCGACGGGCGGTGGCGGGTGCTGACCGGGGGCGAGTTGACTCCGCAGAACAGCCGGGACCTGCTGGCCCGGACGTGCCTCATCCGCGCCCGGGACGCGAAGGAGGCGGGCGACGAGGACGCGTGGCGCCTCTGGAGCGCCGCAGCCGAGCGGATGGACTGGGAGAAGCTGGACGAACTCGTCGTCGCGGACAGCCGGTTCAGGATCGTCCGAGGGGAGTCGTACATCAGGACCGGGCCGCGGGGACCGGAGCCGCCGCGGCCGAGCGACGCGGACGCGATGCCGATCGGGAAGGGCAACCAGGCGCCGGCCCGGACCGAGGGGTTCCTGATCGACCCGGCGGCGGCGACCGGCGTCTCGGAGGGGATCCTGAAGTTCGACCTGCTGCAGTTCGTCTACGCCGTCGGCTCGGTGCCGCACGAGATGCGCAGCGACGCGCTCCGGGCGCAACGCACGCATCCGGGCGGTGTGCTGATGCCACCGGCCTTCGCGGTGATGGAACGGGTGGGGAGCGACGGGCGGTGGCAGGCGTTCTCGTTGCCGTCGGACACGCCGCAGGCCGCCCGGGACGGGCTGGCGGTGCGCTTCGTGGGCATGCTGCCCGCCCGGCTGCACCCGCCGACCGAGCCCAAGCGGCCGGTGGGGTTCGAGGAGTGGCCGGAGGAGCTGCGCAACGGGATGGCCGAGCAGTCCGGGCTGCTGAAGCCGGGCCAGAGGAAGCTGACGGAGGAGCAGCTCCAGGCGCTGGCCGGGGCGGCGGCGCGGTTGCGGCGCGAACGCCTGGACGAGATCGAGGTGCTGGACCGGACGTTCCGGGTGAGCCGGCTGGAGCGGCTGCTGCGGGTCGGGCCGGACGGGCCGGAGCCGCCCCGGCCGCACGACTTCGACCCGGATCTGCCGCCGGCGGCGCAGGTGGAGGAGGACCGGAAGCGCGGGATCGTGTATCCCGACTAGGCCCGGTGCGAGAGTGGGGGCATGCGACTGGAGGCGATCACCTGGGAACGGCTGACCGGGGAGCTGGCCGAGCGTGTCACGGGCCTCGCGGCGGATGCGGGAGACGCGGCGGATACGGCGGCCGGGGGCGGTGGTGCTCCGGGGTGGGTGCGGGTCCTGGTCGACGGGGCTCCGGCGGCGCGACCGGACGCG
This sequence comes from Streptomyces sp. URMC 129, assembly GCF_051386415.1. Lineage (NCBI taxonomy): Bacteria > Bacillati > Actinomycetota > Actinomycetes > Kitasatosporales > Streptomycetaceae > Streptomyces > Streptomyces sp. URMC 129. The sequence continues at coordinate 506 of NZ_JBPQTQ010000104.1, read as the reverse complement.
CTGGCGGGGGAGTTGGCGGAGGCGCTGCGGCTGCGCGGGCGCCCGGCGCTGGTGGTGGGCGCCAACGGCTTTCTGCGCGCCGCGTCGTTGCGCTTCGAGCACGGGCGGCGGGACGCGGACGCGTACTACGACCTGTGGCTGGACACGGGGGCGCTCTGGCGGGAGGTCTTCACGCCGCTGGAGCCGGGCGGCAGCGGGCGGGTGCTCCCGGACCTGTGGGACCCGGAGCGGGACCGGGCCACCCGGAGCGCGTACGTCGGCCTGCCGGCCGGCGGGGTGCTGGTGCTGCACGGGGCGCTGCTGCTGGGGCGGTGGTTCCCGGCGGACCTCTCCGTTCATCTGAGCCTGTCGCCAGGGGCGTTGGCGCGCCGCACGCCGCCGGAGGAGCGCTGGACGCTGCCCGCTTTCGCGCGGTACGAGGAGGAAGTGGCGCCGGGGACGGTGGCCGACGTGGTGGTGCGGGTGGACGACGCCCGGCGGCCCGCGTGGGGGACGGGATCGGGGAC
>NZ_JBPQTQ010000103.1:0-23886 GCF_051386415.1 Streptomyces sp. URMC 129 | reverse complement strand
CCGGTGGTGCGGCCCGGCGCCCCCCGCGCGGCCCGCACCACCGGTCCCGCCGCCCCGGCGGCGCTCCGCCTGGGCAGCCCGCGCCCCCGCCTGCGCATGATCGGCTTCGCGCTGACGCTGATCATGCTGGCCTTCGGCGTGCGCCTGGTCCAGGTGCAGGCGGTCGGCGCCGCCACGTACGCCGAGCAGGCGGCCCTCAACCGGTACGTCACGGTGCCGCTGGCCGCCCAGCGCGGCGACATCACCGACCGCAACGGCACGGCCCTGGCGACCACCGTCGACTCCTACGACATCACCGCCGACCCCCTCCTCTTCACCGAGCAGGAGACCGGCGTCGCGGACGCGCCCGAACAGGCCGCGGCCCTCCTCGCGCCCATCCTCGACCGGGACCAGGAGGAGCTGGCCGACCTCCTGGACGACGCCGGCTCGCGCTACGCCGTCCTCGCCCGCCAGCAGACCCCGCAGACCTGGCGCCAGATCCAGGACCTGCGCAACAACCTCAGCGAGCAGGAGGCCAAGGGCACCGGCACCCAGGTCCTCGCCGGCGTCTTCGCCGAGGAGAACAGCAAGCGCGTCTACCCCAACGAGGAACTCGCCGCGGCCGTCCTCGGCTTCGTCAACAGCGAGGGCCACGGCGGCGGCGGGCTCGAAGCCCAGTACGACGCGCAGCTCTCCGGCGAGGACGGCACCATCACCTACGCGCAGTCCGGCGGCCGGCGCGTGCCCACCGCGGGCGAGGACGAGCAGCCGGCCGTCCCCGGCACCGACATGGAGCTGACCCTCGACCGGGACATCCAGTGGGCGGCCCAGAACGCCATCACCGAGCAGGTCGAGGAGTCCGAGGCCGACGGCGGCTACGTCGTCGTGCAGGACACCACCACCGGCGAGATCCTCGCCCTGGCCAGCGCGCCCGGCTACGACCCGAACGACATCGCGGACGCCGACGCCGAGGGCCTGGGCAACCCCGCGCTCGAAGACGCCTTCGAACTGGGCTCCACCAGCAAGGTCATCACCATGGCCGCCGTGCTGGAGGAGCAGGCGGCCACCCCCGACACCCACGTCACCGTCCCCAACCGGCTGCCGCGCGCCGACCGCAACTTCGCCGACCACGAAGAGCACCCGACGCTCTACCTCACCCTCGCCGGCGTCCTGGCCCAGTCGAGCAACATCGGCACCATCCTGGCCGCCGAGGAGCTGGGCGACACCCAGCCCGAGGCCAACGAGGTCCTGTACTCCTACCTGCGCGCCTTCGGTTTCGGGCAGCCCACCGGCCTCGGCTTCCCCGGCGAGACGCCCGGCATCCTGGCCGCGCCCGAGGACTGGGACGCCTCCCAGCAGTACACGATCCCGTTCGGCCAGGGCCTGTCCGTCAACGCCGTCCAGGCCGCCTCGGTCTACTCGACCATCGCCAACGGCGGCGAGCGGATCACCCCCACCCTGGTGCGCGGCACCACCGGCCCCGACGGGCAGTACGAGCCGGCGCCCGAGCCGGAGCGCACCCGCGTCGTCAGCGAGGACACCGCCCACCAGCTCACCCAGATGCTGGAGACCGTCGTCGCCAGCCCCGAGGGCACCGGCAGCGCCGCCCAGATCCCCGGCTACCGGGTGGCAGGCAAGACCGGTACCGCCAACCGGGTGGATCCCGAGACCGGCCGCTACGCGGGCTACACCCCGTCCTTCGCGGGCTTCGCGCCCGCCGACGACCCCCGCGTCACCGTCTACTGCGTCGTGCAGAACCCCACCGCCGGCGGCTACACCGGCAGCGGCGTGTGCGGCCCGGTCTTCAACGAGGTCATGCGGTTCTCCCTGGCCGCCCTCCAGATCCCCCCCACCGGCGAGGAATTCTCCGGCCTGCCGGTCACCTTCGATCCCGACGCCTGACGAGCGGAGCCAAGCGCACGTGAGAACCATCACCGACGGGTCAACCTCGTTTCGCCCCACCCCCGGCACGCCCGGTACGCTCACCGCCGTGTCACACGCTGATCAGTCCCACCAGGCGCCGCGCCCCCGGCACGTCCGGCCGGTGCCGCTGGCGGAGCTGGCCCGGCTGCTCGGCGTGCGGGACCCCGCCGGGGGCGGCGGGGAGCCCGTCACCGGCATCACCCACGACTCGCGCGCCGTCCGCCCCGGCGACCTCTACGCGGCGCTGCCCGGGGCCCGGCTGCACGGCGCGGACTTCGCCGACCAGGCCGCCGGGCTCGGCGCCGTCGCCGTGCTCACCGACGCCGCGGGCACCGAGCGCGCCGCCGCCACCGGGCTGCCCGTGCTGACCGTGGCCGACCCGCGCGGCGTGATGGGCGCGCTGGCCGTCGCCGTCTACGGCGACCCCGGCGGCGACCTCCTCCAGATCGGCGTCACCGGCACCTCGGGCAAGACCACGACGACCTACCTCATCGAGGCCGGGCTGCGCCGGGCCGCCGAGGAGGCCGCGAAGGAACGCGGGGCCGGCGACGGCGGGGACGCGCCGGGCGCGGGCGGGACCGGGCTGATCGGCACGGTCGAGACCCGCATCGGGGACGAGCGCGTCAAGTCCGAGCGCACCACCCCCGAGGCCACCGACCTCCAGGCCCTGTTCGCCGTCATGCGCGAACGCGGCGTGCGCGCCGTCGCCATGGAGGTCTCCAGCCACGCCCTGGCCCTCGGCCGCGTCGACGGCTGCGTCTTCGACGTCGCCGTCTTCACCAACCTCAGCCCCGAACACCTCGACTTCCACCGGGACCTGGAGGACTACTTCCGGACCAAGGCCCGGCTGTTCACCCCCGAGCGGGCCCGCGCCGGCGTCGTCAACCGCGACGACGAGCACGGCCGGCGGCTCGTCCGCGAGGCCGGCGTCCCGGTCACCACCTTCTCCGCCGAGGGCCACCCGGACGCCGACTGGCGCGCCGCCGACATCGAGTCCGGCCCGCTCGGCTCCCGCTTCACCGTCCTCGGCCCGGACGGCCTCCGCTTCCCGGCCGAAGCCCCGCTGCCCGGCGCGTTCAACGTCGCCAACACCCTCGCCGCGCTCGCCGCCCTCGCCGTCGCGGGCGTCGACCCCCGGGCCGCCGCCGAGGGCATCGCCGCCCTCCCCGGCGTCCCCGGCCGCCTCGAACGCGTCGACGCGGGTCAGCCGTACCTCGCCGTCGTGGACTACGCGCACAAGCCGGACGCCGTCGAATCGGTGCTCCGCGCCCTGCGCAAGGTCACCCGGGGCCGGCTGCACGCCGTCCTGGGCTGCGGCGGCGACCGGGACCCCCACAAGCGCCCCCTCATGGGTGCCGCCCTGGCCCGCCTGGCCGACACCGCCATCCTCACCTCGGACAACCCCCGCTCCGAGGACCCGCTCGCCATCCTGGCCGCGATGCTCGCCGGCGCCGCCGAGGTCCCCGCCCACGAGCGCGGCACCGTGCTGGTCGAGGAGGACCGCGCCGCCGCCATCGCCGCCGCCGTGGCCCGCGCCGAGCCCGGCGACACCGTCGTGGTGGCCGGCAAGGGACACGAGCGGGGCCAGGACATCGCCGGAGTCATCCGGCCCTTCGACGACCGTGAGGAGCTGCGCGCGGCCATCGAGCGCGGCTCGCATGCCCACCCGTCCCCGAGAACCGACGCCAGGCGAGGCCCGCTGCAGTGATCCCCCTTTCCGTTGCTGAGCTCATCACGGTCGTGCGGGGAGAGCCGCACGACATACCGGAGCCGCCACCCCGCGTCACCGGGCCCGTGGTCATCGACTCCCGGCTGACCGAGCCCGGCTCACTCTTCGCCGCCCTGTCCGGCGAGCACGTCGACGGCCACGACTTCGCCGCCGCCGCGGTCGCCGCCGGCGCCGCCGCCGTGCTGGCCACCCGTCCCGTCGGCGTGCCCGCGGTCGTGGTGGACGACGTGACCGACGCGCTCGGCGCGCTCGCCCGGCACGTCGTCGCGGGCCTGGGCACCACCGTCGTCGCGCTCACCGGCTCCGCCGGCAAGACCAGCACCAAGGACCTGATCGCCCAGCTCCTGGAGCGCGCCGGCGAGACCGTCTGGACCCCCGGCTCGTACAACAACGAGATCGGCCTGCCGCTGACCGCGCTGCGCGCCACGGAGTCCACCCGCTACCTGGTGCTGGAGATGGGCGCCCGCGGCATCGGCCACATCCGCTACCTGACCACCCTGACGCCGCCGCGCATCGGCGTCGTGCTCAACGTGGGCACCGCGCACATCGGGGAGTTCGGCGGGCGCGAGGCCATCGCCACCGCCAAGGGCGAGCTGGTCGAGGCCCTGCCGTCCGCCGCGGACGGCGGCGTGGCCGTGCTCAACGCGGACGACCCGCTGGTGCGCGCCATGACCGCCCGCACGACCGCCCGCACGCTGCTCTTCGGCGAGGCCGAGGAGGCCGCGATCCGCGCCGAGGACGTGCGTCTGACGGCGGACGGCCGCCCCACGTTCCGCCTCAACACCCCCACCGGGTACGCCGATGTGACGATGCGCCTGTACGGTGAGCACCACGTGTCGAACGCGCTTGCCGCTGCCGCTGTGGCGCATGAGGTAGGCATGTCCGCGACGGCGATCGCCGAAACACTGTCCGCCGCGGGCCCGCTCTCCAAGTGGCGCATGGAGGTCACCGAGCGAGCGGACGGCGTGACCATCGTCAACGACGCCTACAACGCCAACCCCGAGTCCATGCGGGCCGCGCTGCGCGCCCTCGCCGCCATGGGCGAAGCCGCCCGGGCCAGGGGGGGCCGCACGTGGGCGGTGCTCGGCCGGATGGCCGAGCTCGGCGACGATGCGTTGGCCGAGCACGACGCGATCGGGCGGCTCGCCGTCCGGCTCAACGTCAGCAGGCTCGTGTCGGTGGGCGGCCGGGAGGCCGCCTGGCTCGACATGGGCGCCAAGAACGAGGGTTCGTGGGGTGAGGAGTCGGTGCACGTGTCCGACGCTCAGGCAGCGGTCGAGCTGCTGCGCGGTGAGCTGAGGCCGGGGGATGTGGTGCTGGTGAAGGCGTCCAGGGCGGTCGGCCTGGAGCGCGTGGCCATCCAGCTCGCGGGCGACGCGGCGGGAGCCGCCGATGGCGAGGTCGCCGCCCGATGAGGCAGATCCTCTTCTCCGGTGTCATCGGACTCTTCCTGACCCTGATCGGGACCCCGCTGCTCATCAAGCTGCTCGCCCGCAAGGGGTACGGCCAGTACATCCGCGACGACGGTCCCCGCGACCACCACAGCAAGCGCGGCACGCCCACCATGGGCGGCATCGCGTTCATCCTGGCCACGCTGATCGCCTACGCGGCGACCAAGGTCATGACCAGTGAACAGCCCACGATCTCCGGGCTACTGGTGCTGTTCCTGATGGCCGGCATGGGCCTGGTGGGCTTCCTGGACGACTACATCAAGATCGTCCGGCGGCGCAGCCTGGGCCTGCGGGCCGGCGCGAAGATGCTGGGCCAGTTCATCGTGGGCGTGACGTTCGCGATCCTCTCGCTGAACTTCGAGGACGGCCGCCAGCTCACCCCGGCCTCCACGCACCTGTCGTTCACGCAGGACTTCGCGTGGAGCATCGGACCGGTGCTCTTCGTGGTCTGGGCGCTGTTCATGATCCTGGCGATGTCCAACGGCGTGAACCTCACCGACGGTCTGGACGGCCTGGCCACCGGCGCGTCCGTCATGGTCTTCGGCGCCTACGTCTTCATCGGCGTGTGGCAGTACGGCCAGACCTGCTCCGAGATGGTCACCGGCGGGCCCTCCTGCTACGAGGTGCGCGACCCGCTCGACGGCGCCGTCGTCGCCGCCGCCCTGATGGGCGCCCTCTTCGGCTTCCTGTGGTGGAACACCTCGCCCGCCAAGATCTTCATGGGCGACACCGGCTCCCTCGCCCTCGGCGGCGCGCTGGCGGGCCTGGCGATCGTCTCCCGCACCGAGCTGCTGATGGCCGTCCTCGGCGGGCTGTTCGTCCTGATCACGATGTCGGTGGTCATCCAGGTCGGCTCGTTCCGGCTCACCGGCCGCCGGGTGTTCAAGATGGCGCCGCTCCAGCACCACTTCGAGCTGAAGGGCTGGAGCGAGGTGCTGGTCGTGGTCCGGTTCTGGATCATCCAGGGCATGTGCGTCATCGTCGGCATCGGCATCTTCTACGGCACGTGGGTGGCGGACTGGTGACCGCGGGCCCGTCCTTCACCGGCCGGCGGGTCACCGTCGCCGGTCTCGGCGTCAGCGGGGTCAGCGCCGCCCGCGCCCTGGCCCGGCTCGGCGCCCTGGTCACCGTCGTGGACGCGGGCGACGGCGAGCGGCAGCGCGCCCTCGCCGCCGGCCTCGCCGCCGACGGCGTCGAGGCCGCGCTCGGCGACGGCGCGACGCTGCCGAAGGGCACCGAACTCGTCGTCACCTCGCCCGGCTGGCGGCCGGACAGCCCGCTGTTCGCCGCCGCCGGGGCGGCGGGCGTGGAGGTGGTCGGGGACGTCGAGATCGCCTGGCGGCTGCGCGGCGAGAACGCGGCGCCGTGGCTCGCCGTCACCGGCACCAACGGCAAGACCACGACCGTGCGGATGCTCGCCGCCATCCTCCGGGCGGCGGGCCTGCGCACCGAGGCCGTCGGCAACATCGGCACCCCGATCATCGACACCGTCCTGGCCGACCCGCCCCACGACGTGCTGGCCGTGGAGCTGTCGAGCTACCAGCTCCACTGGGCGCCCTCCGTCCGCCCCCACTCGGCGGCCGTGCTCAACCTCGCGCCCGACCACCTCGACTGGCACGGCTCGATGGCCGCGTACGCCGCCGACAAGGGCCGGATCTACCAGGGCAACCGGGTCGCCTGCGTCTACAACAGCGCGGACCCGGCCACCGAGGCGCTGGTCCGCGCGGCCGACGTGGCCGAGGGCTGCCGGGCCGTCGGCTTCACGCTGGGCGCCCCCGGCCTGTCCGAACTCGGTGTCGTGGACGGCATCCTGGTCGACCGGGCCTTCGTGCCCGACCGGCGCCGCACGGCCCAGGAGCTGGCCGAGGTCTCCGACGTCGACCCGCCCGCCCCGCACAACATCGCCAACGCCCTGGCCGCCGCCGCCCTGGCCCGCGCCTTCGGCGTCGAGCCGCGGGCGGTCCGGGACGGTCTGCGCGCCTTCCGCCCCGACGCGCACCGGATCGCGCACGTCGCGGACGTGGCGGGCGTGGCCTACGTGGACGACTCCAAGGCGACCAACACCCATGCCGCGCAGGCGTCCCTGCACGCCTACGAGCCGGTCGTGTGGATCGCCGGCGGGCTGGCCAAGGGCGCCACGTTCGACGAGCTGGTGGCGGGCGCCGCGGGGCGGCTGCGGGGCGTGGTCCTGATCGGCGCCGACCGGCACCTGATCGCGGAGGCCCTGGCGCGACACGCGCCGGATGTCCCGGTCGTCGACCTCGCCCGGACCGACACTGGGGCGATGGCGGCGGCAGTGCGCGAGGCGGCCCGGCTCGCCCACCGGGGGGACACCGTCCTGATGGCTCCGGCCTGTGCCTCGATGGACATGTTCACGAACTACACCGAGCGCGGCGACGCCTTCGCCACCGCCGTCCGCGACCTGGCACGAGAAGAGCAGTAGCCCGCGGACCCGCCGGCGCGGGACGAAGGAGGGGCCGACGATGACGGCTGACCACCGGGCGACGCCGCCCGCCGCGGCGAGGAGCGGCGTCACCCGGCCCCCGGGCACCCGCCGGCGGGTGCCGCCCGCCCCGCGCCGGGCGTTCGCGCCCCTGCGCGTACGCGCCCCCCGCCCGCCCCGGTTCGTCGTCCGCGCGCGCCGGGCGTGGGACCGGCCGCTGACCGCCTACTACGTCATCATGGGCACCGGTCTGCTCATCACCCTGCTCGGCCTGGTGATGGTCTTCTCCGCCTCCCAGATCCAGGCGCTCCGCTACGACCTGCCCGCCACGTTCTACTTCCGCAAGCAGCTGCTCGCCGCCGTGCTGGGCACCGGCCTGCTGTTCGTGGCCTCCCGGATCCCGGTCCGGCTGCTGCGCGCCCTCACCTACCCATTCCTCGCCCTCACCGTCGTGCTGCTGCTCCTGGTCCAGGTGCCCGGCATCGGCGTCGAGGTCAACGGCAGCACCAACTGGCTCGCGATCGGCGGCTCGTTCCAGCTCCAGCCCAGCGAGTTCGCCAAGCTGGCGCTGGTGCTCTGGGGCGCCGACCTGCTGGCCAGGAAGGGCGACAAGCGGCTGCTGACGCAGTGGCGGCACCTGCTGGTCCCGCTGGTGCCCGGCTCGCTGCTCGTCTGCGGCCTGGTCATGGTGGGCGGCGACATGGGCACCGTGATGATCCTGACGGCCATCCTGTTCGGCCTGCTGTGGCTGGCCGGTGCCCCCACCCGGCTGTTCTCCGGGGCGCTGGCCGCCGCCGCCGTGCTGGGCGCCCTCTTCATCGCCACCAGCCCGCACCGGATGGACCGGCTCGCCTGCATGGGCGCCACCGAGCCCGGCGAGAACGACCGGTGCTGGCAGGCCGTCCACGGGATCTACGCCCTGGCCTCGGGCGGATGGTTCGGTTCCGGGCTCGGGGCCAGTGTGGAAAAATGGGGTGAACTCCCGGAGCCCCACACGGACTTCATCTTCGCCATCACCGGGGAGGAGCTCGGCCTGGCGGGTACGCTGTCGGTGCTCGCCCTCTTCGCGGCTCTAGGCTATGCGGGTATCCGCGTGGCCGGACGCACGGAGGACCCCTTCGTGAGGTATGCCGCGGGAGGGGTGACGGCCTGGCTCATGGTGCAGACCGTGATCAACATCGGCGCGGTGCTGGGCCTGCTGCCCATCGCCGGAGTGCCCCTGCCGCTGTTCTCCTACGGGGGTTCGGCCCTGCTGCCCACCCTGTTCGCCGTCGGACTGCTGATCGCGTTCGCGCGCAGCGAGCCGGCGGCCAGGGCCGCCCTGGCCATGCGGGGACCCGGGCCGAGATGGAAGACGATGGGACGGCGCGTGAGAAGAGCGCTGTCCGGAGAGCGGTGAAATTCGGTGCATGTTGTCCTCGCCGGCGGGGGGACCGCCGGCCACATCGAGCCCGCGCTCGCCCTCGCGGACGCCCTGCGCAGGCACGATCCGACGGCGGGCGTCACGGCCCTCGGCACGGAACGCGGCCTGGAGACGCGGCTGGTGCCCGAGCGCGGCTACGAACTCGGCCTGATCCCCGCCGTGCCCCTGCCGCGCAAACCGACGCCGGAGCTGATCACGGTGCCCGGCCGGCTGCGCGGCACGGTCAAGGCCGCCGAGGAGATCCTGGAGCGCACCAAGGCCGACTGCGTCGTCGGCTTCGGCGGCTACGTCGCGCTGCCCGGCTACCTGGCCGCCAAGCGGCTGCGCGTGCCGATCGTGGTGCACGAGGCCAACGCGCGCCCCGGGCTCGCCAACCGCATCGGTTCGCGGTACACGAAGTACGTCGCCGTCTCGACCCCGGACAGCAAACTGCGGCACGCCCGCTACGTCGGCATCCCGCTGCGCCGCTCGATCGCGACGCTGGACCGCTCGGCCATGCGGCACGAGGCCCGCGCGTTCTTCGGCCTCGACCTCAACCTGCCGACGCTGCTGGTCTCCGGCGGCTCGCAGGGCGCCCGGCGGCTGAACGAGGTGGTCGCGGCGGTCGTGCCCCAGCTCCAGCGCTCCGGCGTCCAGGTCCTGCACGCGGTCGGCCCGAAGAACGAACTGCCGCAGGTCGACACCATGCCCGGAATGCCGCCTTACGTCCCGCTATCGTATGTGGACCGCATGGACCTCGCGTACGCCGCGGCCGACATGATGCTCTGCCGCGCGGGCGCGATGACCGTCGCCGAACTCTCCGCCGTCGGGCTGCCCGCCGCCTACGTTCCGCTGCCGATCGGCAACGGCGAACAGCGGCTGAACGCCCAGCCGGTGGTCAAGGCCGGCGGCGGACTGCTGGTCGACGACGCGGAGCTGACGCCGGACTGGGTCAGGAGCGCTGTCCTTCCGGTGCTCACCGATCCCGGACAGCTGCTGTCGATGTCCCGCGCCGCCGCCGAGTTCGGCCGCAGGGACGCCGACGAGCTGCTGCTCGGCATGGTGCACGAAGCGATCGCGGCGCGCAGGGCGTAGCCGCGGAACCCGGGGAGATGAGGGAGCGTGGCCGGAGCGACGACCGCCCAGCGCGGCGGTGAGCGGCGTCAGCCGGACTCCGGCCCGCCGCCGTCCGCCCGGCGGCCCCGGCGCGGGCCGCGCCCGCTCCCCAGGCGCCCCCGGCTGCTGCTGCTCGTGCTCGCGCTGACGCTGCTGGTGGGCGGCTTCGGCACCTGGGTGCTGTACGGCTCGGACTGGCTGCGGGTGGAACGGGTCTCGGTGCACTGGACCGAGGGCCCCAGGCGGCTGACGGAGGATCAGATCGTGGCCGCCGCCGGTATCTCCCTGGGTACCCCGCTGGCCTCGCTGGACCAGGAGGCCGTGGCCGACCGGATGCTGGCGGAACTGCCGCGCCTGGCGTCGGTGGACGTGGTCCGCGGCTGGCCGAACGGGGTCTCGCTGAAGGTGCGCGAACGCGAAGCCGAGGTGCTGATCCCGGACGGCGACCGCTACGCCGAGGTGGACGCCGACGGCGTGCGCTTCGGGGAGGTGGACGAGGCCGTGGCGGGTGTTCCGCTGCTCGACCTCGACCTGGAGGACAGCCCGAGCACCCGCCGGTTCGGCGAGGACCGCGTCCGCCGCGAGGCGGTCGGGGTGGCCGCGGCCCTGCCCGAGTCGGTCCGCCGCGACACCCGCGTCATCCGGGTCACCTCGTACGACTCCATCACCTTGGAGTTGTCCGGCGACCGCACCGTGCGGTGGGGGAGTGCGGAGGACTCGGCGGCCAAGGCCGAGGCACTCGGCGTAGTCATGCAGGCGGCCCGGGACGCCCGCCACTTCGACGTCAGTGTGCCCAGTGCCCCTGCGGTGGTGGGAGGTTGACGCGCCCCGCGCGTGATCACATAGGGTGAAAAGAAAAACAGGAGGTTCGGCGTGTTCGTTGAACGCGTACCACTTGTCGACTTAGTGTCCGTTCCGAGGATTCCAAGGAACGGCAAGCACAGGTAACCCTAAACTTGGGCGTTAGGGTTCGGGGCGGCTTATCCGCCCGCCCCATCGGCATCAGTCGGCGCACTGCGGCACTCGCGGAGCGGCGACACGTAAATCGAGGCGAGAGGCCTTCGACGTGGCAGCACCGCAGAACTACCTCGCAGTCATCAAGGTCGTCGGAATCGGCGGCGGTGGCGTGAACGCCATCAACCGGATGATCGAGGTCGGTCTCAAGGGCGTCGAGTTCATCGCGATCAACACCGATGCGCAGGCGCTCCTGATGAGCGACGCCGACGTCAAGCTCGACGTCGGCCGTGAGCTCACCCGCGGTCTGGGCGCGGGCGCCAACCCCGACGTCGGTCGCAAGGCTGCCGAGGACCACCGGGAGGAGATCGAGGAGGTGCTCAAGGGCGCCGACATGGTCTTCGTCACCGCGGGCGAGGGCGGCGGCACCGGCACCGGAGGCGCGCCGGTCGTGGCGAACATCGCACGCTCCCTGGGCGCGCTGACCATCGGCGTGGTCACCCGTCCGTTCACCTTCGAGGGCCGTCGGCGCGCCAACCAGGCGGAGGACGGCATCGCCAGCCTCCGCGACGAGGTCGACACCCTCATCGTCATCCCGAACGACCGGCTGCTGTCCATCTCGGACCGCCAGGTCAGCGTGCTGGACGCCTTCAAGTCCGCCGACCAGGTCTTGCTGTCCGGTGTCCAGGGCATCACCGACCTCATCACCACCCCCGGCCTGATCAACCTGGACTTCGCCGATGTGAAGTCCGTGATGTCCGAGGCCGGTTCGGCCCTCATGGGCATCGGCTCCGCCCGTGGCGACGACCGCGCGGTGGCCGCGGCCGAGATGGCCATCTCCTCCCCGCTGCTGGAGGCGTCGATCGACGGCGCCCGCGGCGTGCTGCTGTCCATCTCCGGCGGCTCCGACCTGGGCCTGTTCGAGATCAACGAGGCCGCGCAGCTCGTCAGCGAGGCGGCCCACCCCGAGGCGAACATCATCTTCGGCGCCGTCATCGACGACGCGCTCGGCGACGAGGTCCGGGTGACCGTGATCGCCGCCGGGTTCGACGGCGGCCAGCCGCCGGCCCGCACCCGGGACAAGGCGCTCGGCGGTTACGGGGCCAAGGACGACCCGGCCCCCCTCGCCCAGGACCGCGCCCCGGCGGACCCCGAGCCGGAGCGGCCCTCGTTCGGCAGCCTCGGCACGCTGCCCTCGCGCGAGTCCGGCGTGCTGGCCGACCGCGACACCTCCGCCGGTTCGCCGGAGCCCGCCGCCGAGCCGGTCCGCGAGCCGCTGAAGGGCGGCACCCCCCAGGTCCCCTCGGCCCGCCCCTACGACGGCGGGCAGGTCGAGGAGCTCGACGTGCCCGATTTCCTCAAATGACCCCAGCAGTCAAGGCCGGGCCTCAGTGATAGAACGCCACAGCACGACCAGCGGCGCCCGCTTCGCCTTCACCGACCGGTGGGGCGGGGCGAGCGCCGCTCCGTATGACACGCTCAATCTCGGCGGCGCGGTCGGTGACGACCCGGCCACCGTCCGCCACAACCGGGAGCTGACCGCCAAGGCGCTCGGCCTCGACCCGGCCGGGGTGCGCTGGATGAACCAGGTGCACGGCCGGGAGGTCGCCATCGCCGACGGCGACACCGGGCCGGGGGACGGGCCGCCTGCGGCGGACGGCGTCGTCACCGCCCGCCGGGGGCTCGCGCTCGCCGTGCTCACCGCCGACTGCGCTCCCGTGCTCCTGGCCGACCCGGTCGCCGGGGTCGCGGGCGCCGCCCACGCCGGACGCCCCGGTCTGCTGGCGGGCGTCGTGCCCGCGACGGTGACCGCGATGCGCGCGCTGGGCGCCGAACCGGGCCGGATCGTCGCCCGCACCGGGCCCACGGTGTGCGGCCGTTGCTACGAAGTGCCCGCGGAGATGCGCCGGGAGGCCGAGCGGCTGGTGCCCGGCAGCGGGGCCACTACCCGCCGGGGGACGCCCGCCATCGACATTCCGGCGGGCGTGCGGGAGCAGTTGGCCGCGTGCGGGGTCACGGACGTCGCGCTCTCGCCCGTGTGCACCCTCGAATCGCCCGACCACTTCTCCTACCGCCGCGAGGGGACCACGGGCCGGCTGGCCGCCTATGTGTGGGTGGACGCGTGAGCCGGGCCCGGCGCGAGGTCGAACTGGCCGCGAACCTCGCCCAGGTGGAGGAGCGCATCACCCGCGCTTGTGACGCGGCGGGGCGCGCACGGGCGGACGTGACCCTGATCGTCGTCACCAAGACCTATCCGGCCGAGGACGTCCGGCTGCTGGCGGAGCTGGGCGTGCGGGAGTTCGCCGAGAACCGCGACCAGGAGGCGTCGGCCAAGGCGGCTCAGTGCGCCGGACTGGGCCTGATCTGGCACTTCGTCGGGCAGTTGCAGACGAACAAGGCCCGCTCGGTCGCCGGGTACGCGGACTGGGTGCACTCCGTGGACCGGGTGCGGCTCGTCACCGCGCTCTCGGCGGCGGTGGTGAACTCCTCACGCGCGCCCCTGAACTGCCTCGTGCAGGTCGCGCTGGAGAAGGAGTCCGGGGAGGAGGGCGGCCGGGGCGGGGTGGCGCCCGGCGGCGTGCGGGAGTTGGCCGAGGCCGTGGCCGCCGCGCCCGGCCTGCGGCTGGCGGGTGTGATGACCGTCGCGCCGCTGACGGGTGTCCTTGCCGGGAACCCCCGGGCGGCGTTCGAGCGTTTGATGGAAATCTCCAGGAACCTGCGGGCGATCGATCCGGCTGCGACGATGGTCTCGGCGGGAATGAGCGGGGACTTGGAGGCGGCGATCGCGGCCGGGGCGACACACGTACGCGTCGGCAGCGCGGTACTCGGAGTCCGCGCCGCCCTCGGGTAACGTCGCCAAGCGAGGGACCACAGTCGAAAATATGGTGAATCCCGGAAATTTCGGGCAGATTACGTGGATCCACGCCGCCGGGAGAGCGGAGCCGATCCACCGCAGAGCGGAGGACGCAGTCGATGGCTGGCGCTATGCGCAAAATGGCGGTCTACCTCGGCCTCGTGGAGGACGACGGCTATGACCGACCGGGGTACGGCCCCGACGACGAGTTCGAGCCGGAGCCGGAGCCCGAGAGGCCCAGGCGCCAGCCGGCGCACGAGCCGCCGCCGCGCGAGCGGGCCGATGAGCCGGTCCGGGTCGTGCATCCCCCGGCCCAGCGGGAGACGGAGCCGACCCCCGCTCCGCTCCTCACGGAGAGCAGACGGCCTGGGAGGATCGCTCCCGTGTCTTCCATCACATCCGACCGCCAGAACGTGGAGAAGAGCGCACCGGTGATCATGCCCAAGGTCGTGTCCGAGAGGGAGCCGTACCGCATCACGACGCTCCACCCCCGGACGTACAACGAGGCCCGTACCATCGGGGAACACTTCCGCGAGGGCACTCCGGTGATCATGAATCTGACCGAGATGGACGACACGGACGCGAAGCGACTTGTCGACTTTGCGGCTGGTCTCGTCTTCGGTCTTCATGGCAGCATCGAGCGCGTGACACAGAAGGTGTTCCTGCTGTCGCCTGCTAACGTCGATGTAACGGCGGAGGACAAGGCCCGGATCGCCGAGGGCGGGTTCTTCAACCAGAGCTGACGACAGGCAGCGCTGACCAGCGGGAATACAGGCAGAGCTTCCGGTGGACCGGCCGGACGCGTGAGGCAAGGGGAGAGGGACAGGCAGGATGGGCATCGTTCAACAGGTGATCCTGATTGCCTTGTACTGTCTGCTCGGCTTGCTGCTCTTCCGGCTGGTGATGGACTACGTCTTCATGTTCGCCCGGTCCTGGAACCCCGGCAAGGCGATGGTGGTCGCGCTTGAGGCCACCTACACTGTCACCGATCCGCCACTGAAAGCGCTGCGGAAGGCGATCCCTCCCCTGCGCTTCGGGGGTGTGGCGCTTGATCTGTCCTTCTTCGTACTGATGATCATCGTCTACATCCTGATCAACGTCGTGGCCAGGCTGTGAACGAGTACGGTCTGCCGATATGCCGACGAATTACGTTGAGGTGAAGAGATGCCGCTGACCCCCGAGGACGTGCGGAACAAGCAGTTCACGACCGTCCGTCTCCGAGAAGGCTATGACGAGGACGAGGTCGATGCCTTCCTCGACGAGGTCGAGGCAGAGCTGACCCGGCTGCTCAGGGAGAACGAGGACCTGCGCGCCAAGCTGGCCGCGGCCACCCGGGCAGCCGCCCAGAACCAGCAGAACATGCGAAAGCCCGAGCCGCAGGAGCGGCCGGGCGGGCCCATGTCGGCCATACCGGGCGGTCCCGGCCCCCAGCAGCAGCAGATGGGCGGGCCGCCCCAGCTCCCCGCCGGTCCCGGCGGTCCCCAGGGACACCCCGGCGGCCCCGGCCCCATGGGCCACGGCGGCCCGATGGGCCCCGGCCCGCAGGGACACCCGGGCGCGCCGGTGCCGATGGGCACCCACGGCGGCCAGGGCCTGCCCGGCATGGGCGGCCCCGGGCTCGGCGGCCCCGGCCAGATGCCGCAGCAGCAGATGCCCCAGCAGATGCAGCCGCAGCCGGTCGGTGGCAACGAGAGCGCCGCGCGCGTTCTCTCGCTCGCCCAGCAGACGGCCGACCAGGCCATCGCGGAGGCCCGTTCCGAGGCCAACAAGATCGTCGGCGAGGCCCGCAGCCGCGCCGAGGGGCTGGAGCGTGACGCCCGGGCCAAGGCCGACGCCCTGGAGCGGGACGCGCAGGAGAAGCACCGCGTGGCGATGGGCTCGCTGGAGTCCGCCCGCGCCACGCTGGAGCGCAAGGTCGAGGACCTGCGCGGCTTCGAGCGCGAGTACCGCACCCGTCTGAAGTCGTACCTGGAGAGCCAGCTCCGTCAGCTCGAAAGCCAGTCCGACGACTCGCTGGCCCCGCCGCGTTCCCCGGCCGCCGCGTCGCTGCCGCCGTCCCCCTCGCCCTCGCTGGCGTCGGCGGGCGCCCCGGCCGGCCCCGGTGGCGGTGGCATGGGCGGGCACCAGTCGCTCGGCTCGACCCCGCCGATGGGCGGGCACGGCACCCACGGCGGTCACGGCGGCCCGAGCGGCGCGCCCTCCTACGGCGGGCAGCAGCAGATGTCCCCGGCGATGACGCAGCCGATGGCGCCGGTGCGCCCGCAGGGCCCGCAGCCGATGCAGCAGGCGCCGTCGCCGATGCGGGGCTTCCTGATCGACGAGGACGACAACTGACGCGTCGCGCGTCGTGACGCGTCACGCGAGGGGCGGGACCCGGACCGGTCGGTCCGGGCCCCGCCCCTGTGTCCCGTGGTGTCCCCGCTGTTCTCAGGCCCGGCGCAGGCGGAAGGTGACGCCCAGGGCCTCGTCCCCGAACGTGGCGCCGAAGCCGTCGGCCTCGTCCCCGGTGCCCTCGGCGAAGTCGGTGGCCAGCACCTCGGAACTGATCAGCGCCTGGTGATCGACCAGGGCGCGGGCCGCCTCCGGGTCGGCCGCCTGCCAGCGGACCGCGATCCGGTCGGCCACGTCCAGGCCGCTGTTCTTGCGGGCGTCCTGGATCAGCCGGATGATGTCGCGGGCCAGGCCGGCCCGGCGCAGCTCCGGGGTGATCTCCAGGTCCAGGGCGACCGTGGCGCCCGCGTCGGAGGCGACCGACCAGCCCTCGCGGGGCGTCTCGGTGATGATGACCTCCTCCGGCGCCAGCGGCACCCGCTCGCCGTCGACCTCGACCGCCGCGGTGCCCGCGCGCAGCGCGGCGGACAGCTCGGCCGCGTCCGCGGCGGCGATCGCCGCGGCCACCGGCTGGGTGCCCTTGCCGAAACGGCGGCCCAGCGCCCGGAAGTTCGCCTTCGCCGTGGTGTCCACGAGCGAGCCGCCCATCTCGGAGAGCGCGGCGAGGGAGGCGACGTTCAGCTCCTCGGCGATCTGCTCGCGCAGGTCGTCCCCGAGCAGCTCGAAGCCCTGGGCGGCGACCAGCGCGCGGGACAGCGGCTGCCGCGTCTTGACGCCGGACTCGGCGCGGGTGGCCCGGCCCAGCTCGACCAGGCGCCGCACCAGAAGCATGTCCTGCGACAGGTCGGCGTCGATCAGCTTCGGGTCGGCCTCGGGCCAGGACGCCAGGTGCACGGAGTCAGGCGCGCCGGGGGTGACCGGGACGACCAGGTCCTGCCAGACCCGCTCGGTGATGAACGGCACCAGCGGGGCCATCAGCCGGGTCACCGTCTCCAGCGCCTCGTGCAGCGCCCGCAGCGCGGCGGGGTCGCCCTGCCAGAAGCGGCGGCGGGAGCGGCGGACGTACCAGTTGGACAGGTCGTCCACGAACGTGGAGATCAGCTTGCCGGTGCGCTGGGTGTCGAAGTCCTCCATCGCGGTGGTGACCATGTCCACCAGCGCGTTGAGCTCGCTGAGCAGCCAGCGGTCCAGCAGCGGCCGGTCGGCGGGCGCCGGGTCGGCGTCGCCGGGGGCCCAGCCGCAGGTGCGGGCGTACAGGGCCTGGAAGGCGACGGTGTTCCAGTACGTCAGCAGCGTCTTGCGGACGACCTCCTGGATGGTGCCGTGGCCGACCCGGCGGGCCGACCAGGGCGAGCCGCCGGCCGCCATGAACCAGCGGACCGCGTCGGCGCCGTGCCGCTCCATGAGCGGGATGGGCTCCAGGATGTTGCCCAGGTGCTTGGACATCTTCCGGCCGTCCTCGGCCAGGATGTGGCCCAGGCAGACGACCGTTTCGTACGACGACTTGTCGAAGACGAGGGTGCCGACGGCCATCAGCGTGTAGAACCAGCCGCGGGTCTGGTCGATGGCCTCGCAGATGTACTGCGCCGGGTACCGCTTCGCGAACACCTCGCGGTTGCGGTGCGGGTATCCCCACTGGGCGAACGGCATGGCGCCCGAGTCGTACCAGGCGTCGATGACCTCGGGGACGCGCCGCGCGGTGTGGGCGCAGCCCTCGGCGGTGCAGGGCAGGACGACGTCGTCGATGAACGGGCGGTGCGGGTCCAGGCCGGACTGGTCGGTCCCGCTCAGCTCGCTCAGCTCGGCCAGCGAGCCGACGCACGTGAGGTGGCCGTCCGCGCAGCGCCAGATGGGCAGCGGGGTGCCCCAGTACCGGTTGCGGGACAGGGCCCAGTCCACGTTGTTGTTCAGCCACTCCCCGTACCGGCCGTGCTTGACCGACTCGGGGAACCACCGGGTGCTCTCGTTCTCCCGCAGCAGGGCTTCCTTCACCCGGGTGGTGCGGATGTACCAGGACGGCTGTGCGTAGTACAGCAGCGGGGTGTGGCAGCGCCAGCAGTGCGGGTAGCTGTGCTCGTACGGCAGGTGCCGGAGGAGCAGGCCGCGCTCGCGGAGGTCCGCGACGAGGGCCTCGTCGGCCTTCTTGAAGAACTGGCCGCCGACCAGGGGCAGGCCCTCCTCGAAGGTGCCGTCCGCGCGGACCGGGTTGACCACGGGCAGGTCGTAGCGGCGGCAGGTCAGCAGGTCGTCCTCGCCGAAGGCGGGGGCCTGGTGGACCAGTCCGGTGCCGTCCTCGGTGGTGACGTAGTCCGCGGTCACCACGAAGTGCGCCCCCGCGCCGCCGAAGTCGACCAGCTCGAATGGGCGGCGGTAGCTCCAGCGCTCCATCTCGGCGCCGGTGAACGTCTGCCCGGTGGCGGTCCAGCCCTCGCCCAGCGCCTTGCCGAGCAGGGCCTCGGCGACCACCAGCCTGCTCTCGCCGTCGGTGGCCACGGCGTAGGTGACCTCGGGGTGGGCGGCGACGGCGGTGTTGGAGACGAGGGTCCACGGCGTGGTCGTCCACACCAGCAGGTCGGCCTCGCCGGCCAGCGGGCCGGACGTCAGGGGCAGGCGGACGTAGACCGAGGGGTCGACCACCGTCTCGTAGCCCTGGGCCAGCTCGTGGTCGGACAGGCCGGTCTCGCAGCGGGGGCACCAGGGCGCCACCCGGTGGTCCTGGCCGAGCAGGCCCTTGGTGAAGATCTCCTTCAGCGACCACCAGACCGACTCGACGTACTCGGGGTCCATCGTGCGGTAGGCGTCGTCCAGGTCGACCCAGTACCCCATGCGGGTCGTCAGCTCGGCGAACGCGTCGGTGTGGCGGGTGACGGACTCCCGGCACTTGGCGTTGAACTCCGCGATGCCGTACGCCTCGATGTCCTGCTTGCCGGAGAAGCCCAGCTCCTTCTCCACGGCCAGCTCCACGGGCAGGCCGTGGCAGTCCCAGCCGGCCTTGCGGGTGACGTGGAAGCCGCGCATCGTCTTGTAGCGCGGGAAGACGTCCTTGAACACCCGCGCCTCGATGTGGTGGGCCCCGGGCATGCCGTTGGCCGTGGGCGGGCCCTCGAAGAACACCCACTCCGGGCGGCCCTCGGACTGCCGCAGGCTGCGGGCGAAGGTCTTGTTGTCCCCCCACAGGCGGAGCACGTCGTGCTCGAGCTGCGGCAGATCGACCTGGGCAGGGACGTGGCGGTACTGGGTCATCGGACCGTCCTCCGGCGGACAGCGGCTGGCGTTCTCCGTCGGAGGGACGAGAGCGCGTGCTCCCGCGGTACCACCCTCCTTGGCCGGGACGGTGCTGCCGCCCGCGACCCCCTCATTGGGTTCGCGACTGCCGGGTCTACTCGCTCGCGCTCCGAGCTTTCTTCCGGCGGCTCCGGGGTGATCTTCGCGCCGCGCTCGCCCCCGGGCTCACACCGTCCCCGGGTCGCTCGTGGCTGCTGACGACGCTACTCGTCCCCGTCCTCGCCTTTCGCTGTCCCACAGTGTACGGCCGCCGCGGGGGCCCGACGACCGGTTATGCCGGGTCCGCGCTGGGCACAAGCCAGGCAGACCGGCGCGCCCCGTTGCCGCGCGATCCGAGTCGACTTATCGTTCCGGTCACGATGCGCGTATAAGATCACACTATGCGAAAGATGTCGTCCTCCGGGGTGGTGGGAGGACGGCCGGAGGCCCCGCAGGGCGGGAAGACGGGAGTGGAGATGGTGGCTGCGAAGAAGAGCACGGCCGACGACTCGTCCGCCGCGATGGCGGCGGTCCCCGTCGCCGCGGCCGCCGGTCCGGGCGGCCTGGCCGTCCGCTCGGGCGAGGAGCCGTGGACCGCCGCCGAGGTGGCCGACGCCAGGGCCGGGCTGACGGCGGAGGCCGACCGGCTGCGCGGCGAGATCAGCGCCACCGAGGCGGCGCTGTCCGGGCTGATGCGCGACTCGGGGGACGGCGCGGGCGACGACGAGGCCGACACCGGCAGCAAGAACGTCACCCGCGAGCACGAGATGGCCCTGGCGACCAACGCCCGCGAGATGCTGTACCAGACCGAGCGGGCCCTCGGCCGGCTGGAGGCGGGCACCTACGGGCTGTGCGAGACCTGCGCCCACCCCATCGGCAAGGCCCGCATGCAGGTCTTTCCCCGGGCCACGCTCTGCGTCGACTGCAAGCAGAAGCAGGAACGGCGCCTGTGACGCATTTCCGGTGATCGCACCGGCGTGGCGTACCCTCATCCCGTGAACGAGGCGGAGCGGACCATCGAGACACCCGACGACGGGGCGGATGCGGCGGGCGACACGCCCCGCGCCTCCGCCGCGGCCGGGGAGGGCCCCGGGGACCCCCGGCGCCTCGGCCGGCGGCGCGTCGCCGTGCTCGCCGGAGTCGCCGCCCTCGCCTACGTGCTCGACCTGATCAGCAAGCTGATGGTCGTGGAGTGGCTGGAGCACGAGGAGCCGATCGAGATCGCCGGCGAGTGGCTGCGGCTGGAGGCGGTGCGCAACGGCGGCGCCGCGTTCGGCATCGGGGAGGCGCTGACCGTCGTCTTCTCGCTCATCGCCGCCGTCGTGATCGTGGTGATCATCCGGCTCGCCAAGCGGCTCTACAGCACGCCGTGGGCGGTGGCGCTCGGGCTGCTGCTCGGCGGCGCCCTGGGCAACCTCACCGACCGGCTCTTCCGCGCGCCCGGCGTACTGGAGGGCCACGTCGTGGACTTCATCGCCCCCAAGTACTTCGCGGTGTTCAACCTCGCGGACAGCGCGATCGTGTGCGGCGGCATCCTGATCGTGCTGCTGTCCTTCCGCGGCCTGGATCCCGACGGCACCGTGCACGGCGACTGATGTCCCGTCCGGCATACTCGATCAGGTGAGCACCCTTCCCGAGACCCGCGCACTGCCCGTACCGGAAGGGCTGGAGGGCGAGCGCGTCGACGCCGCCCTGGCCCGGATGCTCGGCTTCTCCCGCACCAAGGCGGCCGAGCTGGCCGCGACCGGCAAGGTCCGGCTGGACGGCGCCGAGGTCGGCAAGTCCGAGCGCGTGACCGGTGGTTCGTGGCTGGAGGTCGAGATGCCCGCGCCCGCCGTGCCGGTGCGGATCGTCGCCGAGCCGGTCGAGGGCATGGAGGTCGTGCACGACGACGACGATCTCGTCGTCGTCAACAAGCCCGTCGGCGTCGCCGCGCACCCCAGCCCGGGATGGAGCGGGACCACCGTCATCGGCGGCCTGGCCGCCGCCGGGTTCCGGATCGCCACCTCGGGCGCGGCCGAGCGGCAGGGCATCGTGCACCGGCTCGACGTCGGCACCTCGGGGCTCATGGTGGTGGCCAAGTCGGAGCGCGCCTACACCCGGCTGAAGCAGCAGTTCCGCGACCGGACCGTCGACAAGCGCTACCACGCGCTGGTGCAGGGCCACCCCGATCCGCTCAGCGGCACCGTCGACGCCCCGGTCGGGCGGCACCCGCAGCACGACTACAAGTGGGCGGTCACCGCGGACGGCAAGCCGTCCGTCACCCACTACGACCTGGTCGAGGCGTTCCGCGCGGCCAGCCTGCTCGACATCAAGCTGGAGACCGGCCGCACCCACCAGATCCGGGTGCACATGTCGGCCCTCCGCCACCCCTGCGTCGGGGACCTGACGTACGGCGCGGACCCGAAGCTGGCCGCGCGGCTGCGGCTGTCCCGGCAGTGGCTGCACGCGGTCCGCCTCGGCTTCGCCCACCCCGACGACGGGCGGTGGGTGGAGTTCACCACCGACTACCCCGAGGACCTGCGGTTCGCGCTGGAGACGCTGCGGGCCGAGAGCGCCTAGCCGGGTCCGGCCCGTGGACCAGCTCTCCCTGCTGTTCTTCCTGCTGTTCGGCGCCGTGGTGACGGTGCCGCTGGGCGAGCGGCTGTCGGTGCCGCCGCCGGTGCTGATGACGGTGGCCGGGATCCTGGTCGCGTTCCCGCCGTTCGTCCCCGAGGTCGACCTGCCGCCGGAGTACATCCTGCCGCTGGTGCTGCCGCCCGTGCTGTACGCGGCGGTGCGGCGCACGTCCTGGCGGCAGTTCACGGCGAACGTCCGGCCGATCCTGCTGCTGGCGGTCGCCCTGGTCTTCGTGACCACCGCGGCCGTCGCCGCCGTGGCCCAGGCCGCCGTGCCCGGACTGCCGCTGGCGCCCGCGATCGCGCTGGGCGCGCTAGTCGCCCCGCCCGACCCCGTCGCCGCCACCGCCGTGGCCGGGCGGCTGGGGCTGCCGCGCCGGATGGTGTCCATCCTGGAGGGCGAGGGGCTGTTCAACGACGTGACCGCCATCACGCTCTACCACGTGGCCGTCACCGCCGCCGTGACCGGCAGCTTCTCCGCCGCCCGCGCCGGGGCCGAGCTGGTGCTCTCCGCCGCCGTGGCCCTCGTCGTGGGCGCCGCCGTCGGCTGGGCGACGGCGGCGCTGTCCGGGCTGCTGGGGGATGTGACCCTGCGCACCGGGCTCACGCTGCTGGCGCCGTTCGCCGCGTACGCGCTGGCCGAGGAGCTGCTCGGCTCGGGGGTGCTGGCGGTGCTGGTGACCGCCCTCTACCTGGGGGAGCGGGCCGCGGACCCCGACGACGTGACCGGCCGGCTGACCGGGCGGAGCTTCTGGGCGGTGGTGGACACGCTGGTGACGGGCGTCGCGTTCGGGCTGATCGGTCTGGAACTGCACCTGGTGCTCGGCTCGGTCAGCGGCCGGTGGGCCGAGCTGCTGCCCGCCGCCGCGCTGGTGCTCGCCGTCGTGATCGGCGTGCGGCTGCTGTGGCTGCTGCCCGCGACGTGGCTGGCCAGGCGGCTGCACCGGCGCACCGACTACGCCGAGGAGATCCCGCTCACCTGGCGGGAGACCGTCGTGATGTGGTGGTCGGGGATGCGGGGGGTGGCGTCCGTCGCGCTGGCCCTGGCCATCCCGCTGACCGTGGACGGCGGCGGGGCGTTCCCCGAGCGCGGCGCCATCGTCTTCATCGGGTTCGCGGTGGTCATCGCGACCCTGCTGCTCCAGGGGCTCACCCTGCCCTGGCTGGCCGGGCGGCTCGGGGTGCGGGCCGACCGGGACGCGGAGGAGGCGTTCGAACACGAGCTGGCCGTGCGCGCGGCGCGGGCCGCCAAGCACCGGCTGCGGCAGATGGAGGAGGGCGAGGACCTGCCCGACGAGATCGCCGAGGCCCTCGCCCGGCGGGCCTACGACATCGGCGCCCGGATCTCGCCGCGGATCGCGGAAGAGGAGCGGCGCGAGAACGTGGCGGCGCGCGCCGAGCGGATGCGGCGCATCCACCGGCTCTACGGCGAGCTGCTCGCCGCGGCCCGGCACGAGGTGCTGGACGCGCGCAGCGAGCCCGGGGCCGATCCTGAGGTGGTGGACCGGGTGCTGCGGGAACTGGACGAGCGCAGCCTGCCGCACCGGCGCTAGGGCCCGTCCTCGAAGAGGCCGCCCTGCCCACGGCTCCCCCAGCCCGGAGGCTGGACGGTGCCCCCGGGCACGCACGCTCGCCGCGGTGCCGGACCGCCCGAGTACTCCCCCGGACTCCGTCCGGGGGAGCCCCATGCGTAGAGGACGGTCCGGCGGCTTGCGCTCGCCCGCACCGTGGGGAGCCGTCCCAGGCCCCCGGCCCGGGGGAGCCGTGGGCGCCGGACGCCCCCTGCGAAGACTGGCTGCGGCGGCCGGGGAGGGGGCGGGTT
>NZ_JBPQTQ010000102.1:0-24089 GCF_051386415.1 Streptomyces sp. URMC 129 | reverse complement strand
AA
Organism: Streptomyces sp. URMC 129; assembly: GCF_051386415.1. NCBI lineage: Bacteria > Bacillati > Actinomycetota > Actinomycetes > Kitasatosporales > Streptomycetaceae > Streptomyces > Streptomyces sp. URMC 129. Next base: position 24,087 of record NZ_JBPQTQ010000102.1, on the reverse strand, counting down.
CCCCATTCCCGGCAAGCGGAAACAGACCCTCACGGGCAGAAGCTTCGTTCATAGTGGGCGCCACACTCAGGTGGCAGATGCGCTCCATCTTGCCTGAGCGCTCGGGCAACGTTACGCGCTCACCCCAACGCCGTCAACTTGCGTCCGGCAGGGCGAACTCCGCCCACACCGCCTTGCCGCCTTCCGGCAGGCGGCGGGCGCCCCATTCGGCCGCGATCGTGGCGACGACCGCGATGCCGCGGCCCGCCTCGTCCACCGGCGCGGCCTGCTGGCGGCGCGGCAGGTGTTCGTCCCCGTCCGTCACTTCCACGATCAGTCGGCGGTCCGTGCGGCGCAGGCGCAGGCCCATCGGGGCGCGGCCGTGCTTGAGGGAGTTGGCGACCAGCTCACTCGCCGCCAGGACGCCCAGCTCGCGCAGTTCCTCGGGGAAGCGCCAGCTGGCGAGCACGCCGTCGGCGAACGCCCGTGCGCGCGGGGCCGCTTCGATGCCGCCGAGGAGGTCGAGGGCGGCGCCGCGGAAGAGTTCGGCCTCGTCGCCGTGGCGTTCGGGGCAGGTCAGGACGAGGATCGCCACGTCGTCGTCGTGGTCCTCGCTGATGCCGAGGGAGCGCAGGAGGCGGTCGCAGACGATCTGCGGGCTGTCGCCGGCTCCGGCGAGGGCCTGTTCCAGAGTGTCGATGCCCTCGTCGATGTCGGCGTCGCGGCGCTCGACGAGGCCGTCGGTGTAGAGGACCACGCTGGAGCCGGGTCCGAAGGGGACGGCGCCGGAGGTGTGGAGCCAGCCGCCGGTGCCCAGGGGCGGGCCGGTGGGATCGGACACGCGGCGGACGGAGGCGTCCGGCTCGCGGATGAAGATCGGCAGGTGCCCGGCGGAGGCGTAGGTGAGCGTGCCTTCGTTCGGGTCGTAAACGGCGTAGACGCAGGTGGCGATCTGGCTGGCGTCGATCTCGGCGGCGAGGCCGTCGAGGAGCTGGAGCACCTCGTGCGGCGGGAGGTCGAGACGCGCGTAGGCGCGGACGGCGGTGCGGAGCTGGCCCATGACCGCCGCGGCGCGCACGCCCCGGCCCATGACGTCGCCGATCACCACGGCGGTGCGGCCCGCGCCGAGGGTGATGACGTCGTACCAGTCGCCGCCGACGGCGGCGTCGATGCCGCCGGGCTGGTAGGTGGCGGCGACGCGCAGGTCGTCGGGCTGTTCGAGGCGCTGCGGGAGCAGGCTGCGCTGGAGGGTGACGGCGGCGGCGCGCTGCTGGCTCTCGCTCTCCCGGAGGCGCTCGGCGGCCGTGACCTGGTCGGTGACGTCGGTGGCGAAGACGAGGACGCCGCGCTGGGCGGGGTCGTCGGCGGTGGCGGCGATCCGGACGGGGGTGCAGGTGAAGGTGAAGTAGCTGTCGCGCGTGTCGCCGGGGACACTGCGGGTCTTCAGGCTGCGCGGGGTGCCGCTGCGCTGGACCTGGTCGAGGAGGGGCAGCAGGCCGATGTCAACCAGCTCGGTGAGGGACTCGCGGGCGGGACGGCCGGGGATGCGGGTGCCGAAGAGGGCGGCGTAGGCACCGTTGACGTAGGCGACGCGGTGGTCCGGGCCCCGCACGACGGCGACGGGAGTCGGGACCTGGCCGAGCAGTTCGTGGATGGCCTGGGCGTCGATGCCCTGGCCGCTCCTCGGGGCGGCCGGCGCGAGGTCGTGGAGCTCACCGCGGGCCGTCGGCACGCCGCCGGGCTCTTCTCCTGGGCCGCGGCCGGCCTGGGAAACGCCTCCCTCGGCGGTGGCGGCGTTGCGCCGCTGTGTCCCGGGCAGCCGGATAACCCAGCGCGTCAAATTCACAGCGTTCCGATCCGATTCGTGTCGCGTCTGCGTCGTGGTGCGTTCGGCGTCGTCGTGGTCTTTGTCTTTTCAACTTTTTGACGGGCGGCGGCCCGCCCATGGTCACACGCCCGGCCGTCTCAGGAGCCCTCCGGGTGGCGTCCGGTACCCGCTGCCAGCTCGAACTCGGCCCGTGGGTGTTCCAGGGAGCCGAGAGAGACGATCTCACGTTTGAACAATCCCGCAAGGGTCCATTCGGCCAGGACGCGTGCTTTGCGGTTGGCGGTGGGCACGCGGCTCAGGTGATAGACGCGGTGGACCAGCCACGCAGGGTATCCCTTCAGCCGTCTGCCGTAGACCCGGGCGACGCCCTTGTGGAGACCGAGGGAGGCGACCGATCCGGCGTAGCGGTGCCGGTAGTCGCCGAGGGGTTTGCCGTGCAGCGAGGCGACGATGTTGTCGGCGAGGCGGCGGGCCTGGCGGACGGCGTGCTGGGCGTTGGGGGCGCACAGGGCGCCGGGGATGTCGGAGGCCAGGTCGGGGACGGCCGCGGCGTCGCCCGCGGACCACATGTGCTCGGTGCCTTCGACGCGGAGGGCGGCGGTGCAGCGGACGCGACCGCGGTCGTCGAGGGGGACGCCGCAGGAGGCGAGGACGGGGCTGGGCTTGACTCCGGCGGTCCACACGAGGGTGCGGGCGGGGTGGCGCGAGCCGTCGCTGAGGACGGCGGTGCGGTTCTCGCAGGACTCCAGCCGGGTGCCAAGGCGCACGTCGATGTTGCGCGCGCGCAACTCGCGCAGGGCGTATGCGCCCATACGCTCACCCACCTCGGGCAGGATCCGGTCCGTTGCCTCGACCAGGATCCACTTCTGCTCCTCCGGGCGGATGTTGTGGTAGTAACGGCAGGCGTAACGGCCCATGTCCTCCAGCTCGGCGAGGGCCTCGACGCCCGCGTAGCCGCCGCCGACGAAGACGAACGTGAGGGCGGCGTCGCGGACGGCGGAGTCGCGGGTGGACGAGGCGATGTCGAGCTGTTCGAGGACGTGGTTGCGCAGCCCGATGGCCTCTTCGACGGTCTTGAAGCCGATGCCGTACTCGGCGAGGCCGGGGACCGGAAGTGTTCGCGAAATGGAACCGGGGGCCAGCACCAGTTCGTCGTAGTCGACCCGGAGGGGTTCGCCACCGGTCTCCTCGGCGGCCACGGTCCGTACGGACACGGTGCGCGCGGCGGGGTCGACGGAGGTGATCTCTCCGGGGAGGAAACGGCAGCGGGAGAGCACGCGCCGCAGCGGGACCACGACGTGCCGGGGGGAGATGGATCCGGCGGCGGCCTCGGGGAGGAAGGGCTGGTAGGTCATGTAGGGCTCGGGGCTGATGACGGTGATCCGGACATCGCCGCGCTTCAGCTCGCGCCTGAGCCTGCGCTGGAGGCGGTGTGCGGTGTAGAGGCCGACATAGCCGCCGCCGGCCACGACGATGTGGGCGGGTTGCTTCGTCACCCGTCCATGAGGCACCCGGGGGCGGGCGTTTGTCCACAGGTCGTGCGGGGTGCTGCTCCGTTCGGGGGCCGGGGGCGGGCCGTTCCCGCTGTCCTTCTCACTGTCAGTGGCCTCAACTATGTTCGTAGTCCACAACACGCGGCGCGGCGTCCTCCGGGGCGCTGCCCGCACCACCGGGGGAAATGAGTATGGGGAGCAAGGGATCCGGGGACGACGCGAAGGCCGGCCCGTCTCTGCGGGTGGATGCTCAGCGGAATCTGCGGCATGTGCTGAGCGCGGCGCGGGACGTGTTCGGCGAGCAGGGGTACGGCGCGCCGATGGAGGAGGTCGCGCGGCGGGCACGGGTCGGTGTGGGGACGGTGTACCGGCGGTTTCCGAACAAGGAGGCGCTCGTGCGGTACATCGAGGAGGAAGAGACCCAGCGGCTGGCGGCCCGGGCGCGGGGGCGCGGGAGCTGCTGTCGGCGGTCGGGCAGTTGGTGGAGCGGACGCGGGCGGCCGGGGAATTGCGGGCGGATGTCACGGTGGCCGATCTGATGCTGGTGATAGCGACGACGCCGCCCCGGCTGGACGACCCGGTGCGGCAGACGGCGGCGGAGACGCGGCTGCTGGAGATATTGCTCCAGGGGCTGCGGGCGCACGGGGAGTGACGAGGGGTCGGGAGTGCGGCGCGGGGGAAAGAAGGGGGGTGGCGTCACCGAGGCGCCTATATCACGGTGCCGCGGTGGCGTCGTGGGAAGGAACCCACGGACGGGTGGATCTGGGCACAGTCGGGTGGCTGTGAGCCATTCGTGTGGCAGCCTTGCCCGTGTTGCTGACACCGATGTGAATACTCCGGGGGGCCTCCCGTATGGGCGTTGAGGGTCAGGGCGCCGAGTCCGCCGAGTCCGCCGAGTCCGCCGGGGCGCAGTCCCCGGGCGGATCAGGGACCCGGGGCGGTCCGGGGCTGTCCGGGGAGCCGCGGTCGACGGTGCCGCAGCAGCGGCCGCGGGGCCGGGACGCCGCCGATCTGGAGCTGGTCGACCGGATGCGTCGGGGCGCGCCGGAGGCGTACGCCGAGTTGTACCGGCGCCATGCCGACGCCGTGCGCCGGTACGCGCGGACGTGCTGCCGGGACGCGGACACCGCGGACGACCTGACCAACGAGGTGTTCGCCGCGACGCTCCAGGCGGTCCGGCGCGGCGCCGGGCCGGAGACGGCGGTGCGCGCGTATCTGCTGACCTCGGTGCGCCGGGTGGCGGCGGACTGGGCGCGGACGGCCAGGCGGGAGCATCTCGTCGAGGACTTCGCGACGTTCGCCGTGTCGGCGGCCGGGCAGCCGGGCGGCCCGGACCACGCGGTCGACATGGGCGCCGACGTGCGGGCCATGCGCGAGGCCGAGCAGTCGATGGCGGTGCGCGCGTTCCGCAGTCTGCCGGAGCGCTGGCAGACCGTGCTGTGGCACACCACGGTGGAGGAGGCGTCGCCGCGCGATGTGGCGCCGCTGCTGGGGCTGACGCCCAACGCGACGGCGGTGCTCGCGCACCGGGCCCGCGAGGGGCTGCGGCAGGCGTATCTCCAGGAGCACGTGAGCCGGGCGCTGACCGAGGGCGGGGAGTGCGCGCGGTTCGCGGACCGGCTGGGCGCGTACGCCCGGGGCGGCTTGCGGACGCGGGCCGAGCGGGGGCTGCGCAAGCATCTGGCGGAGTGCGCGCGGTGTTCGGTGGCCGCCTCGGAGGTGCGCGACCTCAACGAGCATCTGCGCGGCGTGCTGCCGATCGCGGTCATCGGCTGGTTCGCGGCCGAGACATGGTTCAAGGGCGCCGCGGTGGTCACCGGCACCACCGGTGCCGGGGCCGGTGCCGCCGGGTCCGCGGCGGTCGCGGCCGGTGGCGGCGGTGGCGGCACGGGCGGGGCCGGCGCGGGCGCCCTGGCCGAGGGGCTGGGCGCGCCGGTGAAGGCGGGCCTGGCGTCGGGCGTGCTGGCGACGGCGGTGGCCGCAGCCATCACGCTGGCCATGATGGGCGGGGACCCGGACCAGGGGCCGCAGGCCGCCGCGCCCCCGCCGGAGAAGGCGTCACAGGAGCCGCCGCCCGCGACCGAGCGGATGCCGCCCGCGGAGCCCGCGCCCGAGCCGGATCCCGAGCCCGCCGCCGCTCCCCGGCTGGAGCCCGAGCCCAGCGCGGAGCCGGACCCGGCGCCCGAGCCCGCGCCGGAGGCGGAGCCGTCACCGGAGCTGCCGCCGGCCCCCGAGCCGGAGCCGGAGCCGGAGTCGCCCGCGGAGCCGCCGCCTGCTCCGGAGCCCGAGCCGGAGCCGGAGCCGGAGCCGTACGCGCTGAAGGAGCTGGGATACGGCCTCCTCGGGTCCGAGGAGGACCCGGTCGTGCGCGCCGTGGGCAGCAGCCCGGTGTGGCAGCGCGACGACCTGTCGGTCAACGGCCGGCCGTACGAGGGCGGGATCACCGTTCCCGCGCTGTCGTCGGTGACCATCGACCTGAACCGCCCGTGCGTCTCCTACCGGGCGGTGGCGGGTCTGGACGACTCCGTCCCGGCCGCCGGCACGGCGGTCTTCGGCGTCCACGGGGACGGCGAGGAGCTGTGGACGTCGCCGCCGGTCGGCGCCGACGACGACGCGGTGCCGGTGAACGTGCCGCTGACCGGGGTGGAGACCCTGACGCTGACGGTGCGGCCGGACGACGTGCTGGGGATGGCGGCGCTGGCGAACTGGGCTGAGTCGGAGATCCTCTGCGAGTGAGCGCCCCGCCTAGCGGCTGACGCCGCTGGTGACGGCCCTGGGGTCGCGGTTTCCCTCGGCGGTCCAGCAGGAGCCGCGGCGGGTCAGCAGGCGGCGCAGCCAGACCTCCGTGGAGACCAGCTCGGCCAGGCCGTCCAGCGGCAGCCGCTCGCCCTCGGCGGCGGCGCGCAGGGCCTTGCGGACGACGCGGGCCTCGATGAGCCCGGCGTCGGCGAGGAGCGGCGCGTCGAAGAGGCCGACGAGATCTCCTATGTGGGCGCGCAGCCCCGCCCGGACGGCCTCGGCGTGGGAGGCGGCGCTGGTGTGCCCCCAGCCGGGGGGCAGCCCGCGCACGCCCGCGCCCTCCAGGACGGCGCGCAGCACATCGGCGCGCGCCCCGGGCTGGACGCGGAGGGTTTCGGGGAGGGCCTGGCAGGCGCGGACCACCTGGTTGTCGTAGAAGGGGGCATGCAGCCGCTGGTGGCGGACCTCGGTGGCCTGCTCGAACACGCGGTGGTCGGCGGCGTGCCGGGCGAGGACGGCGCGGGCGCGCTGGACGCCGGGGCGGCCGGTGGCCGTGGCGGCGCGGGGTCTGGCGGCGAACGCTTCGAGCCGAATCGATACTTCCGCGAGCGCCTCACCGGTCAGCCAGCGGGCGGCCGGGCCGGGCCGGCACCAGGCGAGCGCGGCCAGCGAGGCGCCCAGCGCGCCGTCCACGAGCGGTTCGTCGTCGAGGGGGCGGCGCAGCAGGACGGCGGCGTCGGACAGGCCCACCGGGTAGGGGGTGCGGGCGAGTCTGCGGGCGGCGCGGTAGACGGTGAAGGGGACGAACATCGAGCGGCTGCCGCCGCCGCTCGCCTTGGCCAGCGCGGTCACCGGGCGCAGCAGGTGGCGGCGTCTGCGGTCGATGACCAGGTCCGCGAGGCGGGCCGGGTGGGCGTCGAGGACCTGGCGGGCGCCGTGCCCGATGAGGTGGTCGGCGCTGCCCGCGGCGAGCCGGTGCCGGTGCCGGGCGGCGGTGACGAGGGACGGTCCCGGCTCGTCGGTGAGCGGCCCGCTCTCCAGGTCGGCGTAGGGCAGGGCCTCCTCGCCCGCGGCGACGACGACGTGGTGGAGGCGCGGGTTCTCCGCGATCATGCGGGCGCGCTCGATCTCGGCGACGCGGGCGATGCCGCCGGGGCCGCCGCGGGGCGTGGTCAGGTCGTTGAACGTGACGGCCAGCAGCCGCTCGCCGGCGAGGGTGGCGCCCGTGCCGAACACGGTGCCGGGCACGCCGGGCAGCCCGGCGGCCAGCAGGGCGAGGGTGGCCGAGGCGCTGCCGCCGGAGAGGTCGGCGCCGACACCGGGCGCGGGCTCGGGGCCGAGGCGGGCGGCGCGCCGGTCGGCGGGGCCCATGCCGGGGATGGGCCCGGCGTCGCGCTCGGGGGCGTGGCGGGGGGCGGCGAGCCGGGTGCGGACGGCCTCGACCAGGGCCTCGCGGACGCCGGCGACGGCGGCGTCCCGTTCGACCGGCGGGGCGGCGACGATGGACGGCGCGGCCGGCTCGTAGTCCAGCACGTCGCTGCTGCCGCCCTCGCGCAGCCGCAGCGCGTGGCCGGGCGGGACGCGGACGACGCCCCGGTAGGGCGTGCCGGTGCCGACGGCCTCGGGCGCCTCGGGGCAGGCGAGCAGCGCGGCGAGGTGGGCGACGTCGAGCTGGGCCTCGGTGAGGTCGGCCAGCGGCAGGGCGGCCGTGGCGTACGCGGTGCCGCCGGCCCAGCTCGTGTGGAAGACGGGTTTGGTGCCGGCCAGGTCGGCCGGGATCACGGTGCGGCGGCCGAAGCGGGCCACCGCCGTGTAGCTGCCGGGCCAGGTGGTGAGCTGGCGCAGCGCGCCGGCGCGGGCGGAGACGAGGGAGCGGCGCAGCGTGGCGTCGTCGGCCCCGCAGTATCCGAAGACGGCGAGGTGGGTGTCGCCGTCGGCGTGGACGAGGCGGATCTCGTCGGAGCGCCAGTCGCCGACGGCCCACAGGGGGTCCGGGCCTTCCCACAGGAGCTGGGCGCCGAGGGGCTGGATGTCACGGGCAGCACTCGCCGAGGCGCCGCACCACCCGACCAACCACCGCATCGCCGCCTCCCCCATCGAGGTTCCCTGGACCGCCGCGTAGGTGTGTACGCCCATGCTGCCATGGGACGGGTGTGATCGGGGCATGGCGGGGGAGTAGTTCGTCCGCATGACGAACTACTCGACGTGTTGACCGGTTTCCCGTGTTTCGCGCGGCACGCCGGGGAAAACCGATGCTTTTCGGCCAAAGTCTGGCCGGAGAACAGCTCATGGGGCGGTCACCCCTGGGGCAGGAGTGCTGTGGTCCGGGAGACGCTGGCCGTCTCCCGGACCAGGCCGCCGTCCGCGGGGAATGAGACGACGGCTTCCCCCGGCCCACTGGATCCCTCAGGGCAGCAGGCCGACCCACGCGTTTCCATCCAAGCGCCGCCCGCCGGCCCTGCCCAGAGCGCACGGGCGGGCGCACGGCCACATGCCGGGAGCACGAACCCGGATCGGGGAAGCGCTCGTACGCCCGTACGGTCATAAATCCGCCATCCGGGATTCACCCCCTTAACGGTCAGCAGGCGCCGAACTACGCTGGGTTCGCGGAGGTACGGGAAAGCCCTGCGCTGGTCGCGGGGCTGCCGTTGGTGTGTCAGGGGTGCGGCGCATGTCCAGGGAGCCACGCGGGCCGAACGAGAAGCTGGGGGCGGTTCTCGCTCTTGCGGGAATCAGCAACGCCGGACTCGCCCGGCGCGTCAACGACCTCGGGGCGCAGCGGGGGTTGACCCTGCGCTATGACAAAACGTCCGTCGCGCGGTGGGTCACCAAGGGAATGGTGCCGCAGGGCTCCGCGCCCCACCTGATCGCCGCCGCCATCAGCAGCAAGCTGGGCCGCCCGGTCCCGCTGCACGAGATCGGCCTGGCCGACACCGATCCCGCGCCGGAGGTGGGGCTCGCGTTCCCCCGCGACGTCGCCGCGGCCGTCGACGCCGCGACCGAGCTGTACCGGCTCGACGTCGCCCCCGGCAAGGGCATCTGGCAGTCGCTGGCCGGGTCGTTCGCCGTCACCGCGTACGCCACGCCCGTCTCGCGCTGGCTCATAACCCCCGCCGACGCCTCCGTGGCCCGCGAGTCGGGCCCGCCGCGCGCGGGCGGCGGCACCGGCGCGCGGGGCCGGGTCGGGCACTCGGACGTGTCGAAGCTGCGGGAGGCGGCCGAGGAGGCGCGCCGCTGGGACTCCAAGTACGGCGGCGGGGACTGGCGTTCGTCCATGGTGCCGGAGTGCCTGCGCACGGACGCGGCGCCGCTGCTCCAGGGCAGCTACAGCGACGACGTGGGCCGTTCCCTCTTCCGCGCCACCGCCGAACTGACGCGGCTGGCGGGCTGGATGGCGTTCGACACCGGGCAGCACGAGGCGGCCCAGCGGTACTACATCCAGGCGCTGCGGCTGGCGCGGGCCGCCGCGGACGTGCCGCTCGGCGGCTATGTGCTGGTGTCGATGGCCCTGCAGGCGGTCTACCGGGGGTTCGCGGACGAGGGGGTCGACCTGGCGCAGGCGGCCCTGGAGCGGAACCGTTCGCTGGCCACGGCCCGCACCATGAGCTTCTTCAAGCTGGTCGAGGCGCGGGCGCTGGCCAAGGCCAACGACGCGGCGGGCTGCGCCTCCGCGCTGTCGGCCGCGGAGGGCTGGCTGGAGCGCTCGCGGGAGGGCGACGGCGACCCGAGCTGGCTCGACTTCTACGCGTACGACCGGCTCGCCGCCGACGCCGCCGAGTGCTACATCGACCTGAACGTGCCGGGGCAGGTGCGGCGGTTCACCCAGCAGGCGCTGTCCGAGCCGACCGAGGAGTTCGTCCGCTCGCACGGGCTGCGGCTGGTGGTCGCCGCCGTGGCGGAGCTGGAGTCGGGGAACCTGGACGCGGCCTGCGCGGCCGGGACGCGGGCGGTGGAGGTGGCCGGGCGCATCTCGTCGGCGCGGACGACGGACTACGTGCGGAACTTGCTGCACCGGCTCGCGCCCTACGGGGACGAGCCGCTGGTCAGGGAGTTGCAGGAGCGGGCGCGTCCGCTGCTGGCCGCTCCGGCATGATGGCGCACATGACAATGGCACGGGAGTCGGCCGGCTGGTCGGGGCGGTACGACTGCGACGTGGTCGTGATCGGCGGCGGGATCGTCGGCCTGGCCACGGCGCACGCGCTGCGGGCCGCGCGCCCCGGGCTGAGCGTGACGGTCCTGGAGAAGGAGTCCGGGGTCGCCCGTCACCAGACCGGGCGGAACAGCGGGGTCATCCACAGCGGGGTGTACTACCGGCCCGGTTCGCTGAAGGCGCGGTTCGCGGTGCGCGGGGCGGCGGCGCTGGTGAAGTTCTGCGCCGAGCACGGCATCCCGCACGCCGTGCCGGGGAAGCTGATCGTCGCCACCGACCCGGCCGAGCTGCCCCGGCTGCACGAGCTGGCGCAGCGCGCCCGGCGCAACGGCGTGCCGGTGCGGGAGCTGGGCCCGGCGCAGATCGCGGAGCACGAGCCGGCGGTGCGGGGCGTGGCGGCGCTGCGGGTGGAGACGACCGGGCAGTGCGACTACGGGGCGGTGGCGCGGGAGCTGGCGACGCTGGTGACGGTGCGCGCGGGCGCCGAGGTGGTCGCCGTGGACCGGCGGCCCGGGCGCGGCGTCGCGGTGCGGACGGCGGACGGCGTGGTGCTGCGGGCGCGGGCGCTGGTGAACTGCGCGGGCCTGCACAGCGACCGCGTGGCGCGGCTGGCCGGGGACGATCCGGGCCTGCGGATCGTGCCGTTCCGCGGGGAGTTCTACCGGCTGCGGCCGGAGCGCGCGGGGCTGGTGCGGGGGCTGGTGTATCCGGTGCCGGATCCGGCGTTCCCGTTCCTGGGCGTGCACCTGACGGCGGGGCTGGACGGCGAGGTGCACATCGGGCCGAACGCGGTGCCGGCGCTGGCGCGCGAGGGGTATGACTGGCGCACGGTGCGGGCGCGCGACCTGGCGGACGCGCTGAGCTATCCGGGGCTGTGGCGGATGGGGCGGCGGCACTGGCGGGCGGGCGCCGGGGAGCTGCGGCGGTCGTGGTCGAAGCGGGCGTTCACGGCGGCGGTGCGGCGGCTGCTGCCGGAGGTGACGGAGGACGACCTGGAGCCGGCGCCGGCGGGGGTCCGCGCCCAGGCGGTGCTGCCGGACGGCACGCTGGTGGACGACTTCCGCATCGCGGAGGCCCCGCACACGGTCCACGTGCTGAACGCGCCGTCCCCGGCGGCGACGGCGTGCCTGCCGATCGGCCAGGAGGTGGCGGGGCGGCTGCTGCGGAGGCTGGAGCACGGCTGAGGCGGGGGCGCGGCTGAGGCGGGGGCGCGGCTGAGGCGGGGGCCGCGGCGCTCAGCGTTCGAACGCGTGCAGGCGCAGGCCCCGGGCGGTGTCCGTTTCGATGGCGGCCATCACGTACCACTGGTGCTCGTCGTAGGCGACGTACGGCTCGTCGTCGGTCCGGCGGGGGTCGAGCGGCACGGTCCCGGCCGGGGTGTCGGTGCCGTCGGCCGGGTCGAGGCGGACCAGGTGCAGGCTGCCGTCCGCCGCGTGGCCGAGGAGCGGGCGGCCGGTGTCGTCCACGTCGAGGAGCTGGACGTTCCCGGGCAGTTCGGCCTCCCACAGCGGCGAGCCGTCGGTGAGGTCGTAGCCGGTGAAGACGGCGACATCCGCGTCCTGGTCCTGGTCCGGGTCCGGGTCCTGGTCGGTGTTGGTGTCGGTGTCCGGGTCCTGGTCGGTGTCCGGGTCGGTGGGGGCGTGGCGGGCGATCAGGACCTCGCCCCCCACCGCCGACTCCTCGGGGACCAGGCCGGCCATCGGCAGGCGCCAGAGCTCGTCGCCGTTCTCCGAGTACGCCACCAGCGCGTCGCCCTGGTGCAGCAGAACCGGGTCACCGGCGAGGATGTCGGTGAAGCCGAACTCCGGGTCCGAGGCGGGGTGCGTCCACTCCAGCTCGCCCGTGTCCGCGTGGTACACGCTCAGCTCCGGCGTCCCGTCGCAGCGGGTCAGCACGGCGACGCGCGAGTCCGCGTGCCGGATGGCCAGCGTCTGGCGGCCGGTGGGGCACTCCCCCGCGAAGCCGTCCGGCGGCTCGGGAACGGGCAGCTCGGTGCCGGTCGCGGTGTCGAAGCGGTGGAAGCCGGCCGGGGTGCCGGCCGCGTCCAGGTTGACGGTGACGGTCGACTCCCCGACCGTCACCGTCACGTCCCGCGCGGCGACGGGCCGGGCGTCCGGGGTGAGCAGGTCGGCGGACCACAGCAGCGCGCCGGTCCCGGTGTCGACGACGCCCAGCAGGGAGCAGCTCTCCTCCGCGCCGTCGGCGTCGGCGGGGTCGGTGTCGGCGGGGTCCGTGCTCTCCGACGCGGTCGCGTACAGGACGGCGCCCGTGCCGGCCGCGTTGGTCCGCTCGGCCGCCGCGCAGGGCCGGGTCGCGCCGTCCGGGAGCGGGACGTCCCACAGCCGCGCGCCGTCGGTCGTGCTGTAGCCGGTGACGCCCGCGGTCGAGACGACCGTCACGGTCTCGCCGTTCGCCCACAGCCGGGTGGCGAACGCGTCCGCCCCGCCGGTCCCGGCTTCCAGGGCGGGCGCGCGCCAGAGCCGCGCCAGCTCGGCGGGCGGCTCGTCGCCGGAGGCGGTGGCCGCCTTGCCGGTCGTGCCCGCCACCAGGTCGCCGTCGACCTCCCCGGCCGTGGTGCGCCCCTCCTCGCGGCTGAACACCACGACATACACGGTCAGCAGCGCCAGCAGCGCCATGCCCACGGGCAGCGCGATCAGGCCTGTGCGGCTGTTCTTGCCCTCCGCCATGACACTCCCCCGGGTCACGAGCTTCGTCACCGAGTCCGACGTACGGGGTCCGCCGGCCGGTTCCGTTCGAATTGCCTTATCGCCGTAAAATCGGACGCACTGTGACCGAGATGACCGACGCACGAGACATGACCGACAGCACCAGCCGTCTCACGCCTATCACGACCGGGCGGGCCCCGATGTTCCCGCCCGGGCTCGGCCCTGCCGCCGATCCGGTCGGCGGGCGCCACGAGCGCGCCATCCGCAGCTTCCAGCCACGCCGCAGCCGCGTCACGTCCGCGCAGCGGGACGCGCTGCTGCGGCTGTGGTCGCGCTGGGGCCTGGAGATCGACGGGCGGGAGCGGCTGGACCTGGACGCGCTGTTCGGCGGGCTGCCCGTCGTGCTCGAAATCGGCTTCGGGATGGGCGAGGCGACCGCCGAGATGGCGGCGGCCGACCCCGGCACCGGCATTCTCGCCACCGACGTGCACACCCCGGGCCAGGGAAACCTGCTGAGGCTGGCCGAGCAACACGGCCTGACGAACGTCCGGGTGGCGAACGGCGACGCGATCATCCTGCTCCGCGAAATGCTCGCGCCGGGCCCCGCGCTGGCCGGGGTGCGGGTGTTCTTCCCCGACCCGTGGCCGAAGAAGCGGCACCACAAACGGCGCATCGTGCAGCCGGAGTTCGTGGAGCTCGCCGCCTCCCGCATGGCGCCGGGCGCGCTACTGCACTGCGCGACGGACTGGGAGCCGTACGCGGAGTGGATGCTGGACGTGCTCAGCGCCAGCCCCTCGTTCACCAACGCGGCGGGCGAGGGCTTCGCGCCGCGGCCCGCGGACCGGCCGTTGACGCGCTTCGAACGGCAGGGGCTGACCAAGGGGCACGTGGTGCGGGACGTGATCTTCCGCCGTAATCCGGTCACGTGACCGGCTGTTGAGGGCACCCCTGCGCGCCGTAAGGTCGTGGCGTGCGCCCTCCGTTCCCCCCACCTCCCCGGCGCTGGCCCGCGCGCCGGGTGATCGCCGTCGTACTCCCGTTGTGCGGGCTGGTCGTGGCCGGTCTGGTGTGGCGGGTGACGGGTGCCGAGGGCTTCGTGGCGGGGCTGTTGCTCGCCCTGCTGCCGGTGCCGGTCCTGCTCGGCGCGTTGCGCTGGGTGGACGCGCAGGCGCCCAAGCCGTGGCGGGCGTTGGCGTTCGCGTTCGGGTGGGGCGCGTGCGCGGCGACGCTGTTCGCGCTGCTGGCCAACGGGTTGCTGGTGCGGCTGCTGACCGACGACGCGGCGACGCTCGCGCCGACGCACGCGGACACGCTCGAACTGACCGTCATCGCCCCGGTGGTGGAGGAGTCGGGCAAGGCGGTGGCGTTGCTGCTGCTGTTCCTGCGCCGGCCGCACGCGTTCAACGGAATCCTCCCCGGCATCGTGACGGCGGGCGTCACGGCGACCGGCTTCGCGTTCACCGAGAACGTCCTGTACCTGGGGAGCGCCTTCACCCAGGACCGGGCGGCGGGCCTGGCCGGCGCGGATTTCCTGGGCTCCAGAACGGCGTTGACGTTCCTCGTCCGGATCCTGGCCGCGCCCGCCGCGCACCCGGTGTTCACGGCGATGACGGGCATCGGCTTCGGGCTGGCGGCGGTGCTGGCCCGGCACCGGCGGGCGCCGCGCGCGCTGCTGCCGCTGGGCGGGCTGGCGGCGGCGATGGCGCTGCACTCGGCGTGGAACGCGTCGGCCTCGATGGACCTGGTCGGCTTCTGCCTGGTCTACGGGCTGGTGATGATCCCGGTGTTCGCGTCGCTGTGCTGGGTGACGACGTGGGCGCGGCGCCGCGAACTGCGCGTCGTGCGCGCGTTGGTGCCGCTGTACGCGGCGGCGGGATGGCTGTCGGCCGCCGAGGTCCCGGCGCTCGGGTCGGCGCGGCGGCGGTCGCTGGCGCGGCGGCTGGCCCGCGAGGAGCACGGCCACGCGGGATGGCGGGCGGTCGCCGCGTACCAGGCGGCGGTCACCTCACTGGCGCTGCTGCGGGAGCAGGCCCAACGGGACGCGGCCGGGCCGGACTTCGCCGCACGGGAGCGTGAACTCCTCGACCGCGTCCGCCACCACCGGGCGCTGGCCGGGCCACCGACGCTCGCGGCGGCCCGCGCCGATCTCGTCACCGCAAGCTGATCCGCATCCCGTCGGCGCTGCGGCTGACGGCCCGGGCGAGGACCCACTGCCGTTCCTCGGCGCGGAGCTGGCCCGGCAGGCCGAGGCCGATGAGGTCGATGCGCGGGCTGACGTCGAGGAAGTCGAGCAGCCGCAGCAGGGTGAAGCCGGTGCTGGCGTCGGCCGCCCAGCCGGGCTCCCCGATCACGGCGGGATCGCGGAGGGGACGGCTCAGCGACAGGTCGCCGACGAAGTCCTGCGCGCCCGGGACGAGCTTCCGTGCGATGGCCGCCTGCCACTCGGCGGGCTTGTCGCCGAAGACGAGGCGGGTCCGCACGCGCCGCCGCCAGCCGGGGCCGTCGCTGCGGGCCGACACGGCGTGCATGTCGGTGCGGTCGCCGGTGCCGGGGGTGTGGGTCTGGAACGAGTCGAGGCGTATCACCAGGTCGTAGCGGTCTATCTCGCCGCCGAGGTCGCCGGCGGCGACGGCCTCGCCGTTGGCGACGACGCAGATCTCGCGGCCCGCGATCTGGGCGCGGAACGCCTCGATGCCGATGTGCCGTTGATCGGCGCCGGCCAGGGCGTCGGACCGGCCGTAGGCGTGGACGGAGTCGGCCTCCCGGCCGTCCGCGGCCAGGGCCTGGGCCCGCAGCCGCCACGCGTCGCGCGACCTGCTGCGCAGCGCGACCCCGGCGTCGGCGACGCGGCGTGCCAGCCGCACTTCGCCGGCGTCGAGCGCGAGGCGGCCGACGTTCAGCAGGGCGTCGAAGGACCGGTCGGTGTCCGGCTCGTACGCGGTGTGCTCCACGACGAGCGTCCCGATGGCCGACACCAGCTTGGTCCGCTCCGGCGCCGCCGCCCCGTCCAGCGCGTGCAGCGCCGCGAGATAGCCGGCGCACTCCCGCACGCACGCGGTGATGAGATCCTCCGCGCGTGCCATACTTCCCGGTCGCAGCCTGACCTTCATGTTCTCGACTGTGCCCCCGCGGAGGGACTCGGGACGTGACTCGTAGGCACCGCCAAGGTGAACGTTGCCTGTCTAGCGCGTCGGCGGCAACCGACCGTAACGTCTCTCTCACAGAAAGCGTGGGATGGAGCGCCATGTTCACCGAGTACGAAGTACAGCTCCGGGAGCGCTTCCTCGCTGCCCCCGTCTCCCCTGCCCCGCCGCCGTGGCACCCGGTCTTCGCACCCGCCGTCCCGGCGATCCGGATCGGCGGCCTGCTCGGCATCGGCTTCGCCCTCAACCCGGCCACGGGCCACGACCTGGTGATGGTCGTCTCGCTGGACGGCCACGGCCTGTTCGACGCGGCCACCGGCGCGCTGCTGGCCCGCGACCGCGACCCGGACCCGGACACCACCGACCCCACCGGCCCGCACCTGACCTGCCCGGGCCTGGGCCCGCTCACCGGCACCCAGGTCCCCATCGCCGGCCTCCACGGCGGCGGCCTGCACGCGACGACGGACGACGGCTGGACCCTGGACGCGGTCAGCCCCGACTGGCCCCACCACCGCGTCCTGCTCTCCACGGACGGCGGTCTGTACCACGGCCCCGCGGGCGGCGACTGGTGGCACATCCACCACACGACCCACGCCCCCCTCCGCGCGGTCGGCTTCTCCCCCACAGGCCGCACCCTGGCGGTGGCGACGAGCACGGAATTGCTGCTGCTGGCGCGGGAGCGGGTGCCGTTCCGTACAGTTCTCCCATCATCGGTAACGGGTGACGAGAGCCGGACGCATGATTGATATCCCCATAGGGCAACCCTTGAAGCGGTCCGCCATCCATGACCGCTACGGCGGCAGTCGACAAGGTGGCATTTGTTCGGCGCCGAGCGCTTCTGCGGTGTTCCTCTTCACGGACCCCAGTCGCGGCCCCCAGCACGGGTACTCGGATCACTGGGGCGAGGACGGCTGCTATCACTACAGCGGCGAGGGGCAAACCGGGGATCAGGTGCTCACCAGGGGAAATCTCGCGATTCTCCGACACGTGGACCGTGGTACCGCGCTCCACCTCTTCCGTTCTGTGCGGCGCAGTGTGGTCGAGCGTGTGGGCGAGTTCGCCCTGTCGGACGAGGAGCCCTGGTACTCGATTGATGCTCCGGACGGCGAAGGCCGCATCCGGCGCATGATCATCTTCCGGCTGGTGCCGGTGGGGGAAACGCTGCCACCCCCTCCGTCTCCCGCTCCCATCCCTATTCCCAGCAGGGAGCTCGTCACTGAGTACGTCCCGCTGGAGCAGCACTTCACCGAACGCGTGGACATCCAGCCCTCAAGGGAGCCCTACGAAGCCGAACGCCGTGAAGGGCCGTTGGTTCACCGGCTGCGGGAGTATCTGGAAGGGCTGGGCCACAAGGTCACGCGCAACCGGATCCGGCCGATTGGCGAAGTCAGAGCGCTCTACACCGATCTCTACGACGTCACCGACAACTTGCTGGTGGAAGCCAAGGGAAGCGTCACCCGGGAGGCCATCCGCATGGCCGTTGGCCAGCTTTACGACTATCGACGACACATCCCTGCTGACCCCCGCCTGGCTGTGTTGGTGCCTGAGCAGCCGCGTTCGGACCTGATCGACCTCTGCGCGGCGGCAAACATTGCGACGATGTGGCCTTCGGGAGCGACATTCGAAAGTCATCAGCCCACGCCTTAGCGAACTGCCGACCGCGTCGCTCGTCGTCGTTGAAGCGGTCGGCGGCGGGTGATCCACAGGACCGTCGTCGGGCGCATGGTGAAGGATTCGCCGGTGGTGAACTCCAGGCGTTTGGCGCCCTGGGCGAGGGCGATCATGTCGCTCACCGTGAAGACCTGCCCGCCGATCATGAGTTGATCACCCCGCCGGACGGTCGAGGCGTCCACCTCGACCGTCACCATGACACCGGCGCTGGGGCTGTTCATCGCCGAGCCTCCTTGCGCTGCGATCCAACGCTCATCGTCCTTCGCACGCCGGACTGGGTCATCTCGTTCAACTCCTCGGGGGACTGTTCACCGACGAACGTGCCGGGTTGACGGCTCATTGGTGGCACACAGATTCCGCAGGCCAGCACACGGAACTGCCACGGGCGGGCATAGATGCGGCTGGAGGTGATCGTTCCGGCCTCCACGGGGGAACATCGAGCTGTGCGGAACGGCCGGTGGCAGTACCGGCATGCCAGGCCCAGCAGGACCTCGAATGGCACCCCGTCGGCACCGATCACCGAGCGGTCTCCGTCCCGGCGCTCTGCTGACCGGCGATCGCGTATCCGCTCAGGACATCCACGGCCTTGGCCAGGAGCCGTAGACTCGCAGCCGGATCAGTGCCCTCACTCATGTCAGCCGCGATCCTGTCAGCCTCCCGGAGGACTGTCCGTGCGGTCCGTCTGGCGTCCGAATCTGTCAAGGCCCGGATGTGAGCCTGCGCGTCTGGAAGCAGTGTCCGGACATATCGGCGCAGCCGCTTGCGCAGTGCATCTACGGCATCCCCAGTCGGGTGGTGCTTGGCCAGGGCCATCGCCAAGGCGATGTCAAGCCTCATCTCTTCTGCGTACACCAGGTCGTTCACAGCGGGCGTCTCCTCGCACTGGCTGCCGGGACCCGCCCCGGAAGGGCGTGCTTCCCTCAGTCAAGAGCTCAGGGCGGTCATGGGGAGACTCCGCAGGGTGACTCCAAGACGGGGTCACTTGGCTACGATGAGTGCACGAACTGCCGGGAGGTGCCGCTGTGCACAAGAAAGTTCCGGAACCGCACGAGATCGCAGCCGGGCTGCTCGGAGACGAACGCCTCCTCTTCGCCTGCCGGGAACGGGACATGGGTGCGCTGTTCAGGTTGCTCCACCACCGGGGAATCAGCACCCGCCGCCTCGCCGCAGCCGTCGACATCACCCAGGGCCGCCTCTACGACTACATGAACGGCCGCAGCCGGGTGGAGAAGTTGGCTTTGTTCGAGAAGATCGCCGATGCGTTCCGCATCCCGGGACACCTACTCGGCCTTGCCCGCCGCGACTGGGAGCCGACCCCCGCCACCGACCGCCGAGTTTCGGATGGTCCGCCGCCTGACCAGGACGATGTCGCTGCGATCGATACCTTCCGCAACGCCGACCAGCAGGCCGGCGGCGGTCGGCTCTATGGCGCCGTCGTCCGCCACCTCGCCGATCACATCGCGCCCCGCCTTGTGGACCCCGGCAGTGGGCGGCACGTGTTTGCGGCTGCCGCCGCTATGACTGAAATGGCCGGATGGATGGCTCATGATTCCGGTCAAGACCTGCTCGCGCAGCGTCACTTCACTCGTGCGCTGCCCCTTGCCCAAGCGGCGGGCGATGTACTGCTCGCCGCGAATATCGCCGCGAGCATGAGTCACCTGGCCCTCGCCACCGGCGACGCCGCAGGAGCTGCACAATGGGCGGACATGGGTCTGAATCTCATGGCTGAAGGACCACCCGCAGCTCCACTCACCGCGCGTCTCCACACCATGCTGGCCCGCGCACTCGCCAGCGTCGGCCAACATCTCCCTGCCGTCCGGGCCTTGGAGCAGGCCCACCTCTCTACGGAGAGGCAGACCGATGCGGAGCACCCGTGGCTGTCGCCCTTCGACGCTGCGGCACTGGCCAGCGAATCAGCGCTCGTTCTGCGCGATCTCGGACGGTATGAGCAAGCCCTCGTCCATGCCGAGCAAGCGGTTGCCCTGCGAGCAGACAAGCGGGCTCGCTCCCTTGTGCTGAGCTGGATCAACACAGCGAGCCTCCATGTCATGCGAGGTGAACTCGATGCAGCAATCCATACCGGGGCGGGGCTCTTGGGCTCCGGCAACGCCACCGGTTCGGTTCGCGTGGTCCGCCAACTCGATGAGCTCCGCGCCCTGTTCCGACCGCATCGCGGATATGCGCCGGTTCGGAACCATCTGGAGCGGCTCGATGACGCGGCAAGGACGAGAATGCTCCTACTCGCCGATGTGATCAGTCCGTCCCCGGAAGGACCCAGCCGATGAGGCCCAGTCCCGCCGATCCGGCCGCGTGGAACTCCTACCTCGCGGAAGGCAACGCCAGGCAGGCACGCAAACGCGTCGCCGCCGACGTCCTCCTGCGCGACCAGTCGGGCCGGGTCTTGCTGGTCAAACCCACCTACAAGCCCGGCTGGGACCTCCCCGGTGGCATGGCCGAAGCCAATGAGGCCCCGGACGAGGCAGCGCGGCGAGAACTACGGGAAGAACTTGGCTATACGCCCACACTCGGCCGACTGCTCGTCGTGGACTGGATCCCGCCCCACGGCCCCTGGGACGACCTCCTGGCCTTCGTCTTCGACGGTGGCACCCTCACGGAAAGCCAGGCCGCCGGACTCCGCCCCCACGACGGCGAACTCGCCGAAGTCACCTTCGCTCGCCCTGATATGGCCCGCGACCTCCTCACGCCAAGACTGCGGCGAAGGCTCGCCGCCGCGCTGCGGACGGCGGGCGGTGAGGGTTCGGTCTTTCTGCGTGACGGATCGGCCGACTAGAGAGCTCGTGCGTGGTCGGCCGTGGCCTGCTGGTTGCTGGGCCGTTGGTTCCTGGATGGCGGGGATTGCGATGCGTGCGGTGATGGTGGGGTGCACGGGCCTGTCGGCGGAGAGTGATCGGTGAACTCATCGCCGAGCAGGGCCCGCTGTGGGAGGAGCGACACCGTGCCAGGCTCGCTTCCAGGATCCGGCAACGTGCCATCGGCGCCGGTGCCCGGCACAAGCTCCGTCTTCGTCGACCGGCTGCTGGCCACGCTGGTGCGCCTGCGGTACCGCATCACGCACGTTGTGCTGGTCTGCTGATTCGCCGTGGACCGTCCACGATCACCCGGGCCGTCGGTGAGGTGCGTCCGCTGCTTGCGGAGCACGGTTGCACCATCGCTCCGGGGTGCGGCTGCGCACCTGGCCGAGGTCATCGGATATCTCGGGGCGAGTGGGCGGATGGCGATCCTGGACGCCAAGGAGATCAGGGTCCGCCGGCCCGTGACCGGGAGTGTGGACCGGGACCGGTTCACCTCCGGAAAGAGCAGGCAGAACGCCGTCAAGGCGATGGTCGTCACCGACGCGGAGGGCAGGCTGCTGTTCTGCGGTGAGGTGCGGCCCGGCAGTTGCCCGGACATCACCCAGGCCCGTGACTCCGGCCTGGTCGACATCCTGGCCCAGGGGCCCGTGTGGAGATTCTCGCCGATGCCGGCTACCAGGGCCTCGGCGCACAGACCACGGGGCAGGTCGTGAGGCCGCCACAACGCAAGTTCCGCAAGAACGCGCCATAGTGGTACGAACACCTGCACGCCGCCCAGCGCCATACCCACTCCTCCCGCCGCATCCGGGTCGAGCACGGCATCGCCCATCTGAAGAACTGGCGGGCTCTCGCACGTCACCATGATCCACGCGACCATCTCGCCGACACCGTCCAAGCCGTCGCCGCACTGCTCTCCCGCCAACAGACTGCCGCCGCCCGGACGACGCAGACAACATGAGCACCAGCCCACACCCCGGCCGCCGACAGGCCACCGCCAACCACGCACGAGCTCGCTAGCCCGGTCCGCCGGCCGGCGCAGGGGCCCTGCTCCCTCGCCCCAGGCAGCTTCCGCCAACGCGCCCCACCGACTTCCGACTTCACCAGCCCGGAGCTGCCCCAGCGTCTTAAGATGCGTGAATCGCCACTAAGCCGGGGAGTCTCACGAGTTGAGTGGATGGTTCAGGCACCTCCGGCAGCTACGTCAAGGGTGAGGAGAAGATGGCCAGTTACAACGAGCCTGAGTGGGATGACACGGACGGCGAAGAGGATGATGCCGCCGAGACAGTGACATCAGAGGAGGTGACGCGCGCCGTCGTCACTGACACCGACTGGACAGCTGAGACCATCCTCAGCCAACTCCGCCGTGGAAATATTCAGCTGAACCCGCGATTCCAGCGTCGAGACGCTTGGAACAAGCCGAGAAAAAGTCGCTTCATCGAGTCGCTCATCCTGGGACTGCCGATCCCCCAGATCGTCCTTGCGGAGGACAAGAACAGGCGCGGAAAGTTCATCGTACTCGACGGCAAGCAGCGCCTTCTAGCGCTGCGCCAGTTTGCTGCAGGTTCTTCCTTTGCTGCTTCGGACGAGGAGGAGAGTTTCAAAGGCTTCTCCCTAACCGGCCTCGAAGTACGAGAGGACTTGCGGCTTGCGACACTCAAGAAGATGGAGAATGGTGACGAATACGTAGATGACCTGAACTCCCTTCTCAACGAGACAATTCGCACCGTCGTCGTGCGGCGCTGGCCCAATGAAGATTTCCTCAACCTCGTATTTCTAAGACTGAACACCGGAAGCGTAAAACTGTCTCCACAAGAATTGAGGCAGGCTCTTCACCCAGGCAAGTTCACCGACTTCTTGGATGATTGCGCTTCCGAGAGCGAATGGCTCCGAGTCGCACTGCGTATCGACAAGCCGGATTTCCGCATGCGAGACGTGGAGATTCTACTTCGATACTTCGGATTCCGGTTCACTCTCGATGAATACACCGGAAATCTGAAGAAATTCCTCGACGACACCGTAAACCTCCTCAACGCCCAGTGGCCGAAGGAAGAGGCCCGAATCAGGGAAGTCGGCGAGGACTGCAATCGCGCCATCGAAGCAACATTCAAGGTATTCGGAGACAATTCGTTCTACCGATGGGCCAACGGAAAGTACGAGGGCCGCTTCAATCGCGCGGTGTTTGATGTCATGACTTACTACTTCTCGGATCCGAACATCCGAGCTAAGTGCGCTGCTAGAGAAACGCAGATCGAGGCAGCTTTTCGAGACCTGTGTGACAGCAATCAGCGTTTCGTCGAATCCATCCAGACCACCACTAAGACACCTCTCGCCACGTACCGCCGCCTTTCCCTGTGGGGAGAATCCCTGGGTAACGCCATAGACATGAAGCTGCGCATTCCCGAATTGCGCGACAACCGCCTTGCACCATGAGGGATTGATGTGGCATCTTCGCGATTCGAAGAACTTGAGGAGAGGATCAATGACCTGCGCCACTGCTTTCTACCCAGAAATTTTGAACCCACGGGCCTATACGATGAAACAGTCTACGAGCATACGCGGGCATTCAGGGTATTGGCGCACGCCGAGTTTGAATCGTTCATAGAGGACCGCGTCATCGAAGTAATCGATAGCGCGGCATCCAAGTGGAGATCGAATGGTGAGGTTTCGGTCATCTTGCTAGCCGCCATGGCCTTCAGGGAGTCGGTTTCTTCAATTCCCGCGTCACTAAACGAAGCAGCCTCGAAGCGGCATAAATATCCAACGCTCGCCGAGAGGATAGAGGAAGCACGCACCGATCTTCACCGATACGCACGGAACCAGAATCACGGCATAAAGGAAAAGAATCTCCTCAGGATGCTCCTTCCTATCGGCCTTCAGGAAGATGAGCTAGACACCACTTGGCTCAGCGATGTCGATACATGGGCCACCGCACGCGGTGACTCTGCGCACAAGACAGCAAAGTTGCAGGTACGTCCCGACCCTCAGAAGGAGCTCAACACAGTCAGGCGGATCCTGGAAGGGTTTCGAGATCTCGATCAACAGATGACAGCCAAGTAGCTCAACGCCCAGCCATGACAAGGCAACGTGGACACTCTGTCAGTTTCTACGGCGGCCGTCCCCGACAGTACCGAACCAGTTCCCGCAGGGCAGGATTGGATACCCCAGTCATCGCTCGGTATCAACAACACGGGTGAGGTCTTGGAAGGGCTGGGACGCCTCTGGCATCCGCCACCTCCTCTCGGTGCTCTTGGGCAAACCCGGTATTACCGGACAGAGGGCTCGCTATAACGACGGGTGAGCACGCGATGAGTGTGCGTCCCGAACGTGTTCCTCCGGCGCTGCATTTCAGGCTCTTGCTCAGCGGTGGCGAGCATGATCACTCAACGCAGCTACGACGTCCCTACGCCAGCGGTGGGAGCGTTCCCCGCGGCCAGTGGCCGAGCCAGAACGCGGCTGTGGAGGGTTGGTCGTGGGCCTCAGTGGAGCCGTCGTGTGGGAGGAGTTCGGTGGGGGTGATGTAGCCCTCGCCGGGGTTGAGGCGGATGCGGAGGCATCCCAGGGGGTGGCCGGCGGCGGTGTAGGTGCGGAGGTCGTCGGTGTGGGGG
>NZ_JBPQTQ010000101.1:0-24112 GCF_051386415.1 Streptomyces sp. URMC 129 | reverse complement strand
GCCCCCAACCCAGTCACCTACGTCCACAACCCCCACACCTGGACCGACCCCTTGGGCCTGGCACCTTACGGGCCTTACGAGCTACAGGATCTCGGGGATGGCTGGTATCGGACGCCCGGAGGGCTCGACTATGGTCCAATCCAATACGGCCCGGATTCTGGAAGTCACCGAATTACTCATGTGATGGAGCATGCGTACGAAAACACGAGCAAGCCAGCCCATGGAGTATTTGACACCGGTCGGCAAGGAATCCTGGAAACTGTTGACGAGGCCTGGCTTCAGCGTGACCTCGCCGTATCCGTCAGAGACCAGGGGGCGCGTACGACTTACATTGTTCCGATGAATCGGCAGGTAGGCTACAATCCAGGAGAGGAATTCATTTCCATCACCGTGGAACATGGCAACGAAGTAATTACCGCTTTCCCGAGGAGCTGGCCGTGATGGAACGAGTGGCTTGCCCTCATTGCGGACAGGACTGGCTGCGCCTCTATCGCAGAAATGATACACAGCAGACTTTCTGGCTGTGCCCGGAATGCGAGTCGCTGTGGCTCCCGTCGGATGACTTGCAGGAAGATACGGAGCTGTATCTCAGTGAATTCATTAATCCTGCCGAACGCGGAACAGCTTGGATGCTCATCAGTGAGGTCGAGAAGTAGACCGTATCCAGTGGGGGGAGTTGGCTGTTGACCCGGGTATGAGGGGTAGCCGGTGGAGATGGGACGCTCCGGACGGACTGCGGGGGATCGTGCTGTATCGGGCTGTCCAGAAGGGCGTGATGGGGCGAGAACTGATCCAGCGCCTCAGGAGTGACACCGAGTTCGACGAGCCGATGCCCGATTCGGCTAATCGATGCTATTGAGAGCGCCTTCGGATGGGTTGTCCCGGTGTCCTGCGAATGGTTCGCCGTGCAGTTCGATCGCACGTCCGGTGATCTCGTGACCGCTTTCGTGCCCAACAGCCGACAGCTTACGGCCATGCTCTCGCTGCTCGGGAAGTGACGATGTCCGGCATGCATCTCGAACCACCACACCTACTGACGGCCATCTACAGCGATGAGCCGGGACGCGGCCTGTGGTTGCTTCAACAGATGGTCGGAGACCCGCGGTTCGGCTTCGGGTCCGCCGAGGCCCCCTGGGCGAAGGTCGTCTGGTTCCGCTGCGGCCTGCTGCGCGGAGGGCCGCGCCGATGGCGCACTGCCGCCACCCGCGGCTCACGGGGACCCCGGAGGGCAAGTCGTGCGCCACCTGCGGCCCCGGCCACCTGCCGTCTCCGCCGAGGAGGTGCCACGGGATGTCCAAGGCTCCCCGGCCGTCAGGCGCCGCTATTCCGTGCAACGCCGGTCCGTGGCACGCATCGCCCGCGATCTCGGCGTCTCGGAATACGCGGTGAACGCATGGCTGCGCGACGCGGGCATCAAGATCCGGAGCCGCGCGGAAGCGAACCAGCTCAGCGGATTCGACCGCCACTCGAACCGGCCCGGCGCGTGACCCTCAGCTCCCGCCGTACGTCGCCTGGAGCCGGCGGGAGACCGAGTCGATCGCGACCGCGGCGAGCAGGACGCAGGTGATGATCATGTACTGGACGGCCGCCTGGATGCCCAGGATGGCCATGCCGGAGGCGACCGACTGGATCACCAGCATGCCCAGCAGCACCGACCACGGGCGGCCCCGGCCGCCGAAGAGGCTGGTGCCGCCGATCACCGCGGCGGCGATGGCGGAGATGACGACCAGGCCGGAGCCGGACATCTGGCTCACCGAGGCGACCGGGGAGGCCAGGAACAGGCCGCCCACCGCCGCCAGGGTGCCGGAGATCAGGAAGACGGAGACGCGGGTGGCCATGACGTTGATCCCCGCCCGGCGGGCCGCCTCCGCGTCGTCGCCCACGGCGAGGATCCACCGGCCGAAGGGCGTACGGCGCAGCAGGTAGTCCAGGCCGCCGACGACCGCGAGGAAGATCAGCAGGGCCAGTGGCAGGCCCCGGAAGGTGGCGAGCACATGGGCGGCGAGCAGGGCCAGGGCAGTGAAGACAGCCGTGTGGGCGACGATCTCGCCGGGCGGGCGGAACGGCGCGCCCGAGGCACGGTCGCGGCGCGCGTTCTGCAGGAGGGAGAAGAGGAACCCGGCCGAGGCCAGCACGGCGAGCCCGTAGGCCGTGCCCTCGGGGAGGTAGTGGTTGGTCAGCGTGGCGACCAGGCCGTCCCCGTCGAACGTCACGCTGCCCGTGCGGCCCAGGACCCACACCATCAGGCCGTGCCAGCCGAGGAAGCCCGCCAGCGTGACCGCGAACGCGGGGATGCCGACCAGGGCGAAGAGCAGCCCGTGCACCGTGCCCATGGCGGCGCCGCCGAGCAGCGCCACCAGTACCGCCAGCCACTCCGGCATGCCGTGGTCGACGTTCAGCACGGCGAACACCGCCGCCGCCAGGCCGCTGACCGACCCCGCCGCCAGGTCGATCTCCCCGAGGAGCAGCACGAAGACCAGCCCGGTCCCGATCAACCCGACGCCGACCATGTCGATGCTGAGGTTCGACAGGTTGCGCCCGGACAGGTAGTTCCCGTTCAGGCCCTGGAAGACGACGACGATCAGCACGATCCCCAGCACCGCCAGGCCCGGACCCGGCTCACCGCGCCGGAGCCGCGCCCGGGCCTCGGCGGTGTAGCGGGCGAGGCCCGCCACGGCGCCCCTCACCGCCCCGCCCCGGCCGGGTCGGCGGGTCGGCGGAGCCGCGTGTTGTCGGTGGCGCCGGTCATCGCGGAGTAGAGCTGTTCCTGCGTGGCGGTGCCGACGTCGAACGAGCCGTTGTTGCGGCCCAGCAGCAGCACCTCCACGCGGTCCGCGACGGCCTTGACGTCTCCCAGGTTGTCGCTGACCAGGAGGATCGCGACGCCCCGGTCGCGGAGCTTTTCCACGAGGTCGAGGAAGCGGACGGCCTGCCGCGCGGACAGGCCGGCGGTCGGCTCGTCGAGGAGCAGCAGCCGGGGCTCCTCCAGGAGCGCGCGGGCGATGGCGACGGTCTGCCGCTGGCTGCCCGGCAGCGAGCCGACCCGGGCCCGCATGTTCGGCAGGGGCAGACCGAGCCGGTCCAGCAGCTCGTGGACACGCTGCCCCATCGCCGCCTCGTCCAGGAGCGGGCCCCGGCGCAGCTCGCGGCCCAGGAAGACGTTGCCGACGACGTTCAGGTGGTCGCACAGCGCGGAGTCCTGGTGGACGGTGGCGATGCCCAGCCGCTGGGCGTCGCGGGGGCGCCGGATCGTGGCCTCACGGCCCTCCCACCGGATGACCCCCCGGTCGGCCGGGGCCACACCCGAGACGACGTTCACCACGGTGGACCGGCCGGAGCCGCCCTGGCCCATCAGGGCGAGGATCTCGCCCGCGCCGACGTCCAGCTCGATGTCCGTGATCGCCCGCACGGCACCGAACCGCTTGGTGACGCCGCGCAGGCTGAGCAGAGGGCCGGTGCGATCGTGCCGTGTCATCGTCTCGCTTCTCCTCACTCCTCACTCCTCTCACTCCTCGATCAGGCCGACCCGCGCGCAGGCGCGGCGGTAGGCGGGGGTGCAGATCTCGTCCACCGTGTAGAAGCCGTCCGCGACGATCGTCTCCTTCACGTTGTCGGCCGTCACGGCGACGGGGGTGAGCAGCAGGGCGGGGATGTCCTTCCGGGTCGCGGTGTCGAAGCCGTCGTCCAGGAAGCCGGGCAGGCCCTGGCCGCGCCCGAGGGACACGGCCACCTCGGCGGCGGCTGCCGCCTGCCGCCCGAACGGCTTATAGATCGTCAAGTACTGCTCGCCCTCGACGATGCTCCGCACGGCCCCCAGCGTCGCGTCCTGGCCGGTGACGGGCGGCAGCCGGCCAAGGCCCGCGTCGCGCAGTGCCGGGATGACTCCCGCCGCGAGGATGTCGGTGGCGGCCAGCACGCCGTCGATGTTCTCCGGCCCGTGGGCCGCGATGGCGCCGGTCGTGATCGCGTAGGCGTTCTCCGCGTTCCACGCGGGTGCCTGGTACATGCTGATCCTCGCCCGCTCGGCAAGCTCCGAGCCCGTGATGTCCGCCAGGATCAGCGGGCCCTCCACCCGGACGATCCGGGCGCCGTCCAGCCGGTCACCGAGGGCCTCGGCGAGCATCCGCGCCTGGAGGGCGACGGTGATGGATGCGTCGAAGCTGACCATGGCCGTGACCGGGCCTTCCACCGGGCGGTCGTAGGCGATCACGGGAATGCCCGCGGCCTCGGCCGCCTCCACCGCGGCGCGCAGGGCGCCGGGCTCGACGGCGTCGAGGATGAGCACCTCGACCCCGTTGCTGATCATGGCGTTCACCTGCTGGTGCTGTACCAGCGGATCGTCCCGGGCGTTGGCGTACTCCACCGAGCAGGCGGGGCACAGCCTCCTGATTTCCTCCTCGATCAGCGGCCGGTCGGACGTCTCGTAGCGCGGGGTCTGGTTCTCCGGCAGCAGCAGGCCGACGGTGAAGCCGTCACCGGCGCCACCGGCGCCGTCGTCGTCCGCCGCGCCGCACCCGGCGAGGCAGAGGGCGCAGCCGGTCAGGAGAAGGCCCACGGCGCGGGCGGCGGCGCGGTGCCGCTCGGCACTCATCCCGGTCGCCTCCTCCGCACGGCCCGCACGACCCCCTGGGAGACCATGCAAGGCCAGGGCGGGGAACACCGCAAACGGGAGTCTGCTCATCGGCGGGCGAACGCCACCCGCGGCACGCGCGCCGGGTGCCACTTATCACGTCGAATGGGCCGCTGGCTTGCCGAGTTGCGGCCCGAAACCTATAGCATCGACGCAGCCGCTCCGCTTCGGAAGGGAAGGCGCGGCTTCCCCCGCTGACGAAGGTAAGGTCCCATGCCTCACCGCTCAATCCCGCTCCCCGGCGGCCGGGTGCGCCTGGCGCGCGGTGCGTCGCCCTGGCTGGTGCCCGCGGCGGTCGCCGCCGCGGCCGGCCTGGTGAAGGCGCGCAAGTCCGCCGGCTGGGCCGCGGTCGCCGTCCCCACCACCGCGCTGGCCGCCGGCATGCTCTGGTTCTTCCGCGACCCCGAGCGGGAGATCGGCCAGGGCCGGGTGATCTCCCCGGCCGACGGCGTGGTGCAGAGCATCATGCCGTGGCCCGACGGGCGCATCCGGGTGGCGATCTTCATGAGCCCGCTGAACGTCCACGTCAACCGCGCCCCCGTGGCCGGGACGGTCGCCTCCGTCGAACACATCCCCGGCGGGTACGTCCCGGCGTTCAACAAGGAGAGCGAGAACAACGAGCGGGTCGTGTGGCGCTTCGACAGCGAGCTCGGCGACGTGGAGATGATCCAGATCGCCGGCGCGGTGGCCCGCCGCATCGTGCCGTACGTCCCCCAGGGCTGCAAGGTCGAGCAGGGTGACCGGGTCGGGCTGATCCGCTTCGGCTCGCGTGTCGACGTCTACCTCCCCGAAGGCATCGAGCCCGCGGTCGAGGTCGGCCAGCGCACGACCGCGGGAGTGACCCGACTTGACCGTGATTGACCGGAAGAGCACGGTCTCCTGGGCCGCCGAGGACGACGAGGAGCCCGACGGCCTGCCGCTGTCCATGCGGCTGTCGATAGCGGACACCCTGACGCTCTCCAACGCCACCTGCGGGTTCCTCGCGGTGTACTTCACCACCACCGGCGTGCTCATCCCTCATCTGCTGGACCAGGGCGACGTCGGCGTCGTGCGGAACAACGCGGCCACGGCCGTGCTGCTGATGCTGCTCGCCTCCGTGTTCGACCTCTTCGACGGCCTGGTGGCGCGCAAGCTGCGCAGCTCCGCCATGGGCGCCGAGCTGGACAACCTCTCGGACCTGATCAGCTTCGGTCTGGCCCCCGCCTACTTCGTCCTGGTGTGGGGGATGGTCGCCGGGGACATCCACGAACCGCTGTCCGCGCTGGCCGCGATCACGGTGCTGCTGGCGGTGGTGCTGCGGCTGGCCAGATTCTCGTGCGTGACCATGCCGCACGGCGTGTTCCAGGGCATGCCGAGCCCCTTCGGGGCCCTCACAGTGGTGTCCATCGTGCTGCTGGAGCTGCCTTTCACGCCGACGCTGCTCGCCATCCTCGGCGTCGCCTGGCTCATGGTCAGCCGCGTCGAGTACCCCAAGCCGCGCGGCACCCTCGCGGTCGCCATGCTGAGCTGGATCGTTCTCAGCATGGCCCTGCTCACCGCCTGGGCCTTCGACGCGCCCGGCGGGGAGCTGATGCTCCAGACGGGCTGCTCGCTCCAGCTCGTGCTGGGCGCGGTGATCCCGCTCTTCGCGATGGTCCGCCGGGTCTACGCCTTCCGGGACAACCGGCGCGAGGCACGGGCCGACGCGGCCCGGCCCTGACGAACCCGACGGACGACGAGCCGGGGCCCGAGCACGTCAGGTGCTCGGGCCCCGGCCTTCGTCACGTCACGGAACGCCGCGGGTCGCTCCCCGCGCGGAAGCACGCCGCCGCCTCCTGCCCGACCACCAGGCCGCCGGGCACCGGCGCGTTCCGGCCGGAGGATGCGGCTCTCCCGCGGGGACGGGTTCGCCGGGTCGGAGAGGTCGTGCACGGTGCCGAAGCCGTCGTCCTCGGCCGTCAGCGTCGCCATGGCGTCCGCCACGCCCTGCCGGGTGAGGTCACCCGCGCCTCGCAGGCCGCCCCGATCGCCCGCCCGGCCGGCGCGACGGCGTCGTACCCGGCCACCACGCCGTTGGCGGGCAGCGAGTCCGGGTACGCGGCGGTGTGCGCCTCGGCGGGGCCGGAACGGCGGCGTCGTCCGCGCCGATCGGCAGGCCGGGCGAGGCGACGTGGTGGGAGGCCGCAGCGCGGGCGCCGTGCCGGTCTCCGGGAGCCGCGGCGCGAACGCCGGGCTGTTCCCGGTGATCGGCACCTCCGGGCCGCACGCCGCGGCGACGCCCGCCGCCGAGGCCGCCTGGCGCGGGCCGGCGCTGACCACGATCGCGGACCCGTTCTCCCGCGCCGGTGCCGTGACCTGCGCCGTCAGGTCCTCGTCGGTGGGCCCGATCCGCTGCTCCGCGGCGGTGAGCCCGCGCTGCCCGGCCGCGCACCGGGAGCCTTCGTGCCGCCCGGGGTGTGCGCCCGCACAACGGGCGGGGCCGACCGGTTGTCGGTGGGGCGTAGCAGAATGGCCCGCATGGAGCTGACCAAGAAGGGCCACGCCTGCGTCCGGCTGACCAAGGAGGGGCGCACCCTCGTCATCGACCCGGGGGCGTTCAGCGAGGAGGACGCGGCGGCCGGCGCGGACGCCCTGCTCGTGACGCACGAGCATGTGGACCACTTCGACGAGGGGCGGCTGCGGGCCGCCCTGGAGGCGAACCCGGCGTGCGAGCTGTGGACCCTGGCGAGCGTGGCGGACCAGGTGTCCGCCGCCTTCCCCGGGCGGGTGCACACGGTGGGCGCGGGCGACGTGTTCACCGCCGCCGGATTCGAGGTGGAGGTGCACGGCGAGCTGCACGCGGTGATCCACCCGGACCTGCCGCGCGTCACCAACGTCGGCTTCGTGGTGGACGGCGACGTCTTCCACCCGGGGGACGCGCTGACCGTGCCGGGCCGCCCGGTGGGGACGCTGATGCTGCCGGTGCACGCCCCGTGGAACAAGTTCTCCGAGATCGTGGACTACGTCCGCGAGGTCGGCCCCGGGCGCGCCGTGGCGGTGCACGACGGGCTGCTGTCCGACATCGGCCACCTCGTCTACGGGCGGAACCTGGGCCCGCAGGGGCCCGGCATCGGGGACACCGCGTACGCCCGGCTCGTCCCCGGCGAGTCCACCACCGTCTGAGCCCGTCCACCCCGTCCACCCCGCCCCTGCCGCCCCCCGTCCGAGAGAGCCGTCATGCGCATCGCCACCTGGAACATCAACTCGATCACCGTCCGCGTCGACCGGCTGCTGTCCTGGCTGGAGCGCAGCGGCACGGACGTGCTCTGCCTGCAGGAGCTGAAGTGCGACGAGGCGGCGTTCCCCGCCGACCGGCTGCGCGAGGCGGGGTACGAGGCGGCGGTGCACGCTGACGGCCGGTGGAACGGGGTGGCCGTCCTGTCGCGGGTCGGCCTGGCGGAGGTGGCGCGCGGGCTGGACGGCGGCCCGGAGTTCGACGGCAAGGCCGAGCCGCGGGCGGTCGGCGCGACGTGCGACGGGGTGCGGGTCTGGTCGGTCTACGTGCCGAACGGCCGGGAGGTCGGGCACCCGCACTTCGCGTACAAGCTGCGGTGGCTGTCCGCGCTGCGCGACACGGTGGCCCAGGACGCGGCGGGCGAGCGGCCGTTCGCGGTGCTTGGTGACTTCAACGTGGCGCCGGCGGACGAGGACGTGTTCGACATAGCGCAGTTCGAGGGCGCCACCCATGTGACGGACGTGGAGCGGGCCGCGCTGGCGGCGCTGCGCGAGGCGGGCCTGACGGATGTCGTGCCGCGCCCGCTGAAGTACGACCACCCGTTCACGTACTGGGACTACCGGCAGCTCTGCTTCCCGAAGAACCGGGGCATGCGCATCGACCTGGTCTACGGCAACGGCGCGTTCGCCGGCGTGGTCAAGGACGCGTACGTGGACCGGGAGGAGCGCAAGGGGAAGGGCGCCTCCGACCACGCTCCGGTGGTGGTGGACCTGGACCCGCGCTGACGCGGGGGCGCGCGCCCTGTGGTGCCGGGAGGTGCGGAGATGGGACCCTTGGGCCCATGAACATCCCTTTCCTGGACAACTGGCGCAAGAGGCCCGCCGCGACAGCGACCGGTGCCTGGTCGGATCCCGAAGGGGTGGCCCAGCTCCTGTCGGAGTGCGATCTGCTGCGCGACCGCGCGCTGCGGGCCGGTGTGGTCCTCGGTGACAGCCCGGTCTCCCTGGAGGCCCTGGACCAGCTCCTGCCGCGCTGGCGGGACGACCCGGAGGAGCTGCCCTGGCTGGCCAACGACGCGGGCCTGTACCTGGGCACCGTCATCGTGCGGACCGTTCCCGGGGCGCGGTGGGGCCCGGGGCCCGACGGGCGGCCCATCGTGATCATGGCCTCGGGGCGGGAGGTCGACGTGGTGGCCGCCGGCCAGGAGTGGGCGGACACCGGCGCTCCCGAGCTGTCCCAGGTCTACGCCGAGGTCGCGGAGGCGTAGGCGGTCTGAAGGGGCGTGGGCGGCGCGGGCGTTCAGAAGGTGATGGCGTACTCCAGCCGCCAGCGGTCGCCGGGCACCACCGTGTCGGAGGTCTCCACCGGGCGGTCGTCGGCGTCGTAGTGGGTGCGCTCCACGGCCGTGACGCACTGCCCGGGGACGCAGCCGAGCGCCTCGGCCTCCGGGCTGGTCGCCGGGCGGGAGCTGACGACCTCCTTGGCGTGCACGATCCGGATGCCGATGGCCGCGAACCGGCCGCGCACGCCGCGCCGGGCGTAGGGGCCGCGCTCGGGGAACGCGACCTCGGTGCCCTCGGTGAGGGCCAGCGGCTCCCAGCTTGTGGCCAGTTGGAGCGGGCGGCGATCGGCCAGGTATTCGTACTGGGTGCACATCACGCGCTCGCCCGCGCGGACCCCCAGCCGCTCGGCGATGGCGGGCGGGGCGACGGTGGTGGTGGAGGTCGCCTCCCAGGCGAGGTCCGGTTCCCCGCCGCGGGGGCAGCCGAGCACGCTGATGGTCGCGGCCAGCGGCGAGTCCACCGCGTCCGTGGACCGCACCAGGGCGCCTATCGGGGCCCGGTCGCTGACGAACACCCCCCGGCCGAACTGGCCGATGGCATACCCGGCGGCCTTCAGCACCCGCACCGCCCGGTCCACCGTCTGATCGCTCGCCTTGTAGGTCCGCTTGAGCTCGGCGCGCGACGGGATCCGCGCCCCCACCACGAGCATGCCCTCGTCGATCTGCTGCCGCAGGTCGTCGGCGATCCGCTGGTACACCGGTCGGCCGTCGCCCATCCGCGTCTCCCTTCGCAGGCTGTGCGTTCCGCTGGTATCCCCGAGCCCAGGCTACGTCACACGGCGTCAGAGATCCTTACTTGTGGTGAGCTTCGGGTGCGAGCTTGTGGCACTGCGTGTCACGTCCTTGACCAACTCCACCACATCCGGACCGTAGGCCTGGGAGTTGACCACCTTCAGCAGCAGGCAGAAAGTGCCCCGAGTGCCATGCTTGCGGGCCAGCCTGGTGTGGTGCCGGGCCAGGTAGCGCGTGGCGGCCTGGGCGGCGATCGGCCGCTGGCCGCAGGCGAGGAAGACCGGGCGGCCCTCCTGCCCGGCCGTGAGCCGCGCCAGCAGCACGTACTCGACCGAGCCGCTCTCCAGCCGGTACC
Source organism: Streptomyces sp. URMC 129 (assembly GCF_051386415.1). Lineage (NCBI taxonomy): Bacteria > Bacillati > Actinomycetota > Actinomycetes > Kitasatosporales > Streptomycetaceae > Streptomyces > Streptomyces sp. URMC 129. The sequence continues at coordinate 13,860 of NZ_JBPQTQ010000101.1, read as the reverse complement.
GCTCGCCGCCGATGACGAACGCGTCCCGGTCCGGGCCGGGTTCGGCGTCGGTGTCGACCGCCACGCCGGGCAGCAGGCCGTGCAGGTGTGCGGCCATCCGGCGGTTGGAGACGGGCCCGCCGACGCAGAACTCGGTGCGCTCCCCGAAGCCCTGCTGGGCGCTGTCGCCGGATATGAGCTGGGTGTTGGCCCGGCAGTTCCTGATCACGGCGGACAGTTCCAGCAGCGCGAGGACGTCGTTGCGCGCGATCGCGCCATCCGTTCCCGTGTCGCGGCTGACCACCAGGAGGCATTCGGAGTTCTCCGGCAGCCCGAAGAAGGACTGGAGCCGGCGCAGCGAGCGCTCCGACAGGTAGCTCCGCAGGAACCAGCCCAGCAGCAGCGCGGTGATCGCCGTGGCCGCCACGGCGACGAGGAGCGAGCGGGCGTCGTCGGTCATGGCCGGGAATCTACCCGCGCGCGGGTCGGCCGACGAGAGTCCGCGTCACCTCGGTCAAGGTCCGGGACCGCCGCTCACCCGGAGAAACATGATCGAATCCGCGACGTCACGTCCACGCTCTTGCCACGGTGTGTGACGGCTCCTACGGTTCGGATTCCGCCCACAGCGAGGAGGAACGCGTCGTGCGCGACCTGGACTTCGGCCCCGTCGAGGAAGTCGGCCCGGACGCCCGCCCGGACGCCTGCCCGCGTCCGGTGCGGCCGTGACGCGCCCGCCCGGCGCCCCCGGGCCGCACGAGGCGCTGCTCGCCCGCCACCGGGCCGTGCTGCCGGACTGGCTGACCCTCTACTACCGGCAGCCCATCGAGATCACCCACGGTGAGGGCCGCCACGTGTGGGACGCCGAGGGCAACCGCTATCTCGACTTCTTCGGCGGCATCCTCACCACGATGACCGCCCACGCGCTGCCCGAGGTGACCGAGGCGGTCGCCGGGCAGGCCGGCCGCGTCCTGCACACCTCGACGCTCTACCTCGACCGGCCGATGGTCGAACTGGCCGAGCGGATCGCCCGCCTGTCCGGCATCCCGGACCCGCGGGTCTTCTTCACCACCTCCGGCACCGAGGCCAACGACACGGCGCTGCTGCTGGCCACCGCCTACCGCGGCTCCAACCAGGTGCTGGCGATGCGCAACGGCTACCACGGCAGGTCGTTCTCCGCGCTGGGCGTCACGGGCAACGCGGCCTGGTCGCCCACGAGTCTGTCGCCGCTCCACACGCTGTACGTGCACGGCGGCGTCCGCACGCGCGGCCCGTTCGCGGCGCTGGACGACGAGGAGTTCACCGCCGCCTGCGTCGCGGACCTGCGGGACCTGCTGGACCAGACGCGGGGCAACGTGGCGGCCCTCATCGCGGAGCCCGTCCAGGGCGTCGGCGGCTTCACCTCCGGACCGGACGGGCTGTTCGCGGCGTTCCGCGCGGTGCTGGCCGAGCGGGGCATCCTGTGGATCAGCGACGAGGTGCAGACGGGCTGGGGCCGCACCGGCGACCACTTCTGGGGCTGGCAGGCGCACGCGGGCCAGGGGCCGCCGGACATGCTCACGTTCGCCAAGGGCATCGGCAACGGCATGTCCATCGGCGGCGTGGTGGCGCGCGCCGAGGTGATGAACTGCCTGGACGCGCACTCGATCTCGACGTTCGGCGGCTCCCCCGTCACCATGGCGGCGGGCCTGGCCAACCTGGGCTATCTGCTGGAGCACGACCTCCAGGGCAACGCCCGCCGCGTGGGCGGCCTGCTGCTGGAACGGCTGCGCGGCGCGGCGGCCGGTCTCGACATGGTCCGCGAGGTGCGCGGACGCGGCCTGATGATCGGCATCGAACTGGTGGCGCCCGGCACCGACGCGCCCTGCCCCGACGCGGCGGCCCTGGTCCTGGAGGCGGCCCGCGCGAACGGCCTCCTCCTCGGCCGGGGCGGCCCCCCGGGCGGCAGCACCCTGCGGATCGCACCCCCGATGACCCTGACGGTCGCCGAGGCCGAGGAGGGCGCGTCCCTGCTGAAAACGTCCCTGAGGGAGGCCCGCACCAGCCTGGCCTGAGCCCGGCTCGCGCCCCGCGCCGCCGCTCACGCCTCCGTCGCGGGGGTGAAGCGGCGGCGGAGTTCTCGTTCGAGGACCTTCACGCTCGGGTCCGGGGGAGGGAGCCGACGACTTCGGCGCGGCGGGGCTGCGTGTGGCGGGCCGGGCGTTCGCGGGACCAGGTGATGATCGCGGCGGGGGCGGCGTTCTCGTGGCGGGGGACCGCGACGGCCCGGATCTCCCCGCCGCGTTCGGCCCCAAGGAGGCCGACGACGGCGACGTCCGCGATGTCGGGGTGGCCGGCGAGGACTTCCTCCACCTTGGCCGGGTGGACGGTGAAGCCGCCGGGCGGCGCGGCACGCCGACCACCACCCGGCCGCCCCGTGCGTTCGGGGCCGGACATCCGTCTGGCCCGGGGGGTGTCGTCACCCCGGGCCAGACCGGTCCTCGATTCCCCGCCGGGCGGGGGCCCGCCCTCAGGAGCGGAGCTTGTACTCCTCCAGGAGCCTGCGGCCGACGATCATCTTCTGGATCTCGGCCGTGCCCTCACCGATGAGGAGCATCGGCGCCTCGCGGTACAGGCGCTCGATCTCGTACTCCTTGGAGAAGCCGTAGCCGCCGTGGATGCGGAACGCGTCCTCCACGACCTCCTTGCAGTACTCGGAGGCGAGGTACTTGGCCATCCCCGCCTCCAGGTCGTTGCGCCGGCCGTCGTCCTTGGTCTTGGCCGCCTTGACCATCAGCGCGTGCGCCGCCTCGACCTTGGTGGCCATCTCGGCGAGCTTGAACTGGATGGCCTGGTGCTGCGCGATCGGCTTGCCGAACGTCTGCCGCTGCTGCGCGTAGGCGATGCCCAGCTCGAACGCCCGCTGCGCGACGCCGCAGCCGCGGGCCGCCACGTTGACGCGGCCGACCTCGACGCCGTCCATCATCTGGTAGAAGCCGCGGCCGGTGGTCCCGCCGAGCACCCGGTCGGCCGGCACGCGCAGGCCGTCGAGGATCAGCTCGGTGGTGTCGACGCCCTTGTAGCCCATCTTGTCGATCTTGCCGGGGACGGTGAGCCCCGGCCTGACCTCGCCGAAGCCGGGCTCCTTCTCCACCAGGAACGTGGTGAGCGATTTGTGCGGCGGGGTGCCCTCGGGCAGGCCCTCGTCGGTGCGGCACAGCACCGCGACCAGGTTGGCCGAACCGCCGTTCGTCAGCCACATCTTCTGGCCGGTGAGCACGTACTCGTCGCCGTCGCGCACGCCCTTGGTGGTGATGGCGGACACGTCCGAGCCGAGGCCCGGCTCCGACATGGAGAACGCGCCGCGCACCTCGCCGGTCGCCATCCGCGGCAGGAAGTGGTCCCGCTGCTCCTGCGTGCCGTGCTGGAGCAGCAGGTACGCCACGATGAAGTGGGTGTTGATGATGCCCGACACGCTCATCCAGCCGCGGGCGATCTCCTCCACGCACAGCGCGTAGGTCAGCAGCGACTCACCGAGCCCGCCGTACTCCTCCGGGATCATCAGGCCGAACAGCCCGAGGTCCTTCAGTCCCTCGACGATCTCGGTCGGGTACTCGTCCCGGTGCTCCAGCTCGGTGGCGACCGGGATGATCTCCTTCTCGACGAACGTGCGGACCGTGGAAAGGATTTCCCGCTGGACCTCGGTCAGCCCGTCGGTCTGCGCCAGCCTGCCCATCTCAATCCTTCCCGCGCGGCTCGGGGCGGCCCGGCTGCTCGCCGCCGCGCTCCTTGATGTAGGTGGCGGTCGGCACCATCACCTTGCGGCGGAAGACGCAGACCAGGGTGCCGTCCTGCTTGTAGCCGCGGGTCTCCACGTGCACGATGCCCCGGTCCGGCCGGGACTTCGACGGCGTCTTGTCCAGGACGGTCGTCTCGCCGTAGATGGTGTCGCCGTGGAAGGTCGGCGCCACGTGCTTGAGCGACTCGATCTCCAGGTTGGCGATCGCCTTGCCGGAGACGTCCGGCACGGACATGCCCAGCAGCAGTGAGTAGATGTAGTTGCCCACGACGACGTTGCGGCCGAAGTCCGTGGTCTTCTCCGCGTAGTTGATGTCCATGTGCAACGGGTGGTGGTTCATGGTGAGCAGACAGAACAGGTGGTCGTCGTACTCGGTCACCGTCTTGCCGGGCCAGTGCTTGTACACGTCCCCGACGGTGAACTCTTCGTAGGTGCGGCCGAACTGCATGGTGTGCGGACTCCTCAGGCGGCGGGCGGCTCGAACTTGCTGGTGCGGGTGAGGCCGGCGGCGCGGCCCTTGCCCGCGACGACCAGGGCCATCTTGCGGCTGGCCTCGTCGATCATCTCGTCACCGAGCATCGCCGAGCCCTTGGCACCGCCCTCCGCGGACGTGAAGTAGTCGTAGGCGTCCAGGATCAGTTCGGCGTGGTCGTAGTCCTCCTGGCTGGGGGAGAACACCTCGTTCGCCGCGTCGATCTGGCCGGGGTGCAGCACCCACTTGCCGTCGAAGCCCAGCGCCGCCGCCCGCTTGGCGACGTCGGTGAAGCCGTCGACGTTGCGGATCTGGAGGTAGGGGCCGTCGATGGCCTGGAGGTCGTTGGCGCGGGCCGCCATCAGGATCCGCATCAGGATGTAGTGGTAGGCGTCCGCCGGGTAGCCCGGCGGCTGCTCGCCCACGACCAGGGACTTCATGTTGATCGACGCCATGAAGTCGGCCGGGCCGAAGATGATGGTCTCCAGGCGCGGCGAGGCCTGCGCGATGGCGTCGACGTTGATCAGGCCCTTGGCGTTCTCGATCTGCGCCTCGATGCCGATGCGGCCGACCTCGAAGCCCATGGTCTTCTCGATCTGGGTGAGCAGCAGGTCCAGCGCCCTGACCTGCTCGGCGTCCTGCACCTTGGGCAGCATGATGCAGTCGAGGTTCGGGCCGGCGCCCTCCACCACGGTGATCACGTCGCGGTAGGTCCAGTGCGTGGTCCAGTCGTTGACCCGGACGACCTTGATCTTGTCGCCCCAGTCGCCCTCGTTGAGCGCCTCCACAACCGTGTGCCGGGCGCCTTCCTTGGCGATCGGCGCGCAGGCGTCCTCCAGGTCGAGGAAGACCTGGTCGGCCGGCAGCCCCTGCGCCTTCTCCAGGAAGCGCGGGCTGCTCCCGGGAACGGCCAGGCAGGAACGCCGCGCGCGCAGCCGGTTGGTGCTCATGAGGGAACCTCCAGGGGGTCGAGCTTGTGGGCGATGCGGATCTCGTTGACGATACGGCCGATGATCCCGGTGATCCCGAAGTCCTTCGGGGTGAACACGGCGGCCACCCCGGCGGCGCGCAGCGCCGCGGCGTCGGCGGACGGGATGATGCCGCCCACCACGACGGGGATGTCCCCGGCGCCGGCGTCGCGCAGCCGCCGCAGGACGTCGGGCACCAGCTCGGCGTGCGAGCCGGAGAGGATGGACAGGCCCACGCAGTGCACGTCCTCGGCCACGGCGGCCGACACGATCTGCTCCGGGGTGAGCCGGATGCCCTGGTAGACCACCTCGAACCCGGCGTCGCGGGCGCGCACCGCGATCTGCTCCGCGCCGTTGCTGTGGCCGTCGAGGCCGGGCTTGCCGACCAGCAGCCGCAGCCGGCCGACGCCCAGGTCGGCGGCGGTGGCGGCGGCCCGGCGGCGGACCTCGGCCAGCTCGCCGCCGCCGGTCTCCTCCGCCGGGACGGCCACGGGCGCGCCGCTGACGCCGGTCGGCGCGCGGTACTCGCCGAAGACGTCGCGCAGCGCCCCGGCCCACTCGCCGGTGGTGACCCCGGCGCGGGCGCACGCCAGCGACGGGATCATCAGGTTGCCGTCGCCCTCGGCGGTCCGCTTCAGCTCGTCCAGCGCGCGCCGGACGGCGGCGTCGTCGCGGCCCGCGCGCCACTCCTGGACCGACGCGATGACCCGGGCCTCGACATCGGGGTCCACGGTCATGATCGCGGTGTCCAGATCGGCGGTCAGCGGGCTGGGCTCGGTCGACTCGTAGATGTTGACACCCACGATCTTCTCCTCGCCCGACTCGATGCGGGCCCGCCGCCTGGCGTGCGAGGCGACCAGTTCCGACTTGAGGTAGCCGGAGGCGACGGCCGCCATCGTGCCGCCCATCTCCTCGATCCGCGCCATCTCGGCCAGGGAGTCGCGGACCAGCTCCTCGGTCCTGGCCTCGATGACGTGGCTGCCGGTGAAGATGTCGTCGTACTCCAGCAGGTCGCTCTCCTCGGCCAGCACCTGCTGGATGCGCAGCGACCACTGCTGGTCCCAGGGGCGCGGCAGGCCGAGCGCCTCGTTCCAGGCCGGCAACTGCACGGCGCGGGCGCGGGCGTCGCGGGAGAGGGTGACGGCCAGCATCTCCAGGACGATGCGCTGGACGTTGTTCTCCGGCTGGGCCTCGGTCAGGCCGAGGGAGTTGACCTGCACGCCGTAGCGGAACCGGCGCTGCTTGGGGTCGGCGATGCCGTACCGCTCGCGCGTGATCTTGTCCCAGATGCGGGTGAACGCCCGCATCTTGCACATCTCCTCGACGAAGCGGACGCCCGCGTTGACGAAGAAGGAGATGCGGGCGACCACGTCACCGAGCCGGTCCTGCTCCACCTGGCCGGAGTCGCGCACGGCGTCCAGCACCGCGATGGCGGTGGACATCGCGTAGGCGATCTCCTGGACCGGCGTGGCCCCGGCCTCCTGGAGGTGGTAGCTGCAGATGTTGATCGGGTTCCACTTCGGCACGTGGTGCACGGTGTACGCGATCATGTCCGTCGTCAGCCGCAGGGACGGCTCGGGCGGGAAGACGTACGTCCCGCGCGAGAGGTACTCCTTGACGATGTCGTTCTGCGTCGTGCCCTGGAGCAGGGCCGGGTCGGCGCCCTGCTCCTCGGCCGCGGTCCGGTAGAGCGCGAGCAGCCACATGGCGGTGGCGTTGATCGTCATGGAGGTGTTCATGCGGTCCAGGGGGATGTCCTGGAACAGCTTCCGCATGTCTCCCAGGTGCGCCACGGGCACCCCGACCCGGCCGACCTCGCCGCGGGCGAGGATGTGGTCCGGGTCGTAGCCGGTCTGGGTCGGCAGGTCGAACGCCACCGACAGACCGGTCTGGCCCTTGGCGAGGTTGCGCCGGTACAGCTCGTTGGACGCCTCGGCGGTGGAGTGACCGGCGTAGGTCCGCATCAGCCACGGCCGGTCCCGTTTGGCGCTCATGTCACTCGCCCCGGAAGAGGTTGATCGAGTCGATGTGCTTGGCGCGGGTCTCGGGATCGCGGACGCCCTGGCCCTCGGCGGTGGCGAGGCACAGGACGCCGACCTTGCCCTGGTGGAGGTTGCGGTGCACGTCGTACGTGGCCTGCCCGGTCTGCTCCAGCGTGTAGGTCTTGGAGAGCGTCGGGTGGATCTTGCCCTTGGCGATGAGGCGGTTGGCCTCCCACGCCTCGCGGTAGTTCGCGAAGTGCGAGCCGATGATGCGCTTCAGGCTCATCCACAGGTAGCGGTTGTCGTAGACGTGCTCGTAGCCGGAGGTGGAGGCGCAGGTCACGATGGTGCCGCCCTTGCGGGTGACGTAGACGCTGGCGCCGAAGGTCTCCCGGCCGGGGTGCTCGAAGACGATGTCCACGTCCTCGCCGCCGGTCAGCTCGCGGATCCGGCTGCCGAAGCGCTTCCACTCGCGCGGGTCCTGGTTGTGCTCGTCCTTCCAGAACTTGTAGGCCTCGGCGTTGCGGTCGATGATCGCCTCGGCGCCCATCTTCCGGCAGATCTCGGCCTTCTGCGGGCTGGAGACGACACAGATCGGGTTGGCGCCGCCGGCCAGCGCGAACTGGGTGGCGTAGGAGCCGAGTCCGCCGCTGGCGCCCCAGATCAGGACGTTGTCGCCCTGCTTCATGCCCGCGCCGTTCCGGGAGACGAGCTGCCGGTAGGCGGTGGAGTTCACCAGGCCGGGGGCGGCGGCCTCCTCCCAGGAGAGGTGGCCGGGCTTGGGCATGAGCTGGTTGGACTTGACCAGGGCGATCTCGGCCAGGCCGCCGAAGTTGGTCTCGAAGCCCCAGATGCGCTGCTGGGGGTCGAGCATGGTGTCGTTGTGGCCGTCGGCGGACTCCAGCTCGACCGACAGACAGTGCGCGACGACCTCGTCGCCCGGCTTCCAGGCGTTGACGCCGGGGCCGGTGCGCAGCACCACGCCCGCCAGGTCGGAACCGATGATGTGGTACGGCAGGTCGTGCCGCTTGGTGAGCGGCGACAGCCTTCCGTAGCGCTCCAGGAAGCCGAAGGTGGACACGGGCTCGAAGATCGAGGTCCACACCGAGTTGTAGTTGACCGAGCTGGCCATGACGGCGACCAGCGCCTCGCCGGGGCCGAGTTCGGGCACCGGGACCTCGTCCAGGTGCAGGGAGCGGCGCGGGTCCTTATCGCGGGTGGACAGGCCCTCGAACATGGTGGCCTCGTCCTTGTGCACCGTCACGGCGCGGTAGGACTCGGGGAGCGGCAGCGCGGCGAAGTCCTCGGTCGTGCTGTCCGAGCTCTCCAGCGCGTTGATCGCGTCCAAAATCTCTTTCACGGGTGCCTCCGAACGCATGGAAAGGGACGACAGATACAGATGGGGAACTGCTGCTGTTGCCGTCGGTCCGGCGGCGGTTGTGGGCTGCGGGGGGTGACGCAGCCGCCTGTGACGCAGGCATCCGCGGCGCCCGCGGTGTGCGGTGGGACAGCGCCGTGGATGCGTTTCACGGTATGGCACGCTGTGCCAGTCGGCAAGACACTGAGTGCCGACAATTTCGCTCATTTGCCCGCGATGAGGGCGCATGTGAGCGACGTCATGCGCTGTGCCCTCCGGGCAGGTGGGCCGCGCGGCGTGGGCGGCGTGTGCTGAGGGCGGGCAGCGGGCAGCGGGCTGCGGGGCGCCCGGACCGCCGGGGCCGTCGAGGCCCCGGCGTCTCGCTGACCGCGAAGGTCTGGCTAGCGGCGGCGCAGCGCCTGTTCGATCGTGCGCATGACCTCGTCCAGCGGCGCGTCGGTCCGCGCCACCGTGACGAGGACCTCGCCCTGGGCCGAGGCGACGGCCGCCGGGGCGCCTGCCGCGATGGCCGGGAGGGCGCCGAAAGTGCGCCGGACGATGGCGAACGCGTGGTCCAGCTCGGCCTCCACGTCGCCCTCGCCGTCGCGGCGCAGCCAGCGCCGCAGCACGTGGTTGTGCGCGGTGACCACCGCGGCGGCGGCCACCTCGGCGAGCAGCGGCTCGTCGCCGTTGTGCGAGTTCTCGTCGAACTGGCCCAGCAGGTAACGGGTGAAGAGCCGCTCGTACCGGGCGACGGAAGCGATCTCCCGCTCCCGCAGCGCCGGGACCTCCCGCGTCAGCCGGTACCGCTGCACCGAGACGGCCGGGGAGGCCGCGTACATCTTCATGACCTCCTTGATGCCCCGGCACACGGTGTCGATCGGGTTCTCGTGCGCCGGGGCCGCGTCCAGCACCGCCTCGGCACGCACCAGGGTGTCGTCGTGGTCGGGGAAGATCGCCTCTTCCTTGGACCGGAAATGCCGGAAGAAGGTGCGCCGGGCGACTCCGGCGGCGGCGGCGATCTCGTCCACGGTGGTGGCCTCGTAGCCCTTCGTCGCGAAGAGCTCCATCGCCGCCGACGCCAGGAGTCGGCGCACCTTCAGGCGCTGGGATGACGTCTGCGGACGGACGGGCTTCACGGGCTGGGCCATGGAGCGAACGTACTGCATACGTCACATCCGATGCTCACGCGCAGCACGCCGGTCAGCGCCGTGCGTACTCGTGGAAGCCGCGCCCGGTCTTGCGCCCCAGACAGCCCGCGGCGACGAGCTGGCGCAGCAGGGAGGCGGGGGCGAGCGACGCGTCCCGGAACTCCCGGTGCAGCACGTCCTCGATCGCCAGCGAGACGTCCAGGCCGACCACGTCGAGGAGTTCGAAGGGGCCCATGGGGTAGCCCGCGCCCAGCTTCATCGCGGTGTCGACCGCCTCGGGGGTGGCGTAGTGCTCCTGGACCATCTTCACCGCGTTGTTGAGGTACGGGAACAGCAGCGCGTTGACGATGAAGCCCGCCCGGTCGCCGCAGTCCACCGGGTGTTTGCGGACGGTGCGGCACACCTCGCGGACGGTGGCGTGCACGTCGTCGGCGGTCAGGACCGTGCGGACGATCTCCACCAGCTTCATGGCCGGGGCCGGGTTGAAGAAGTGCATGCCGATGACGTCGGCCGGGCGCGAGGTGGCGCGGGCGCAGGCGATCACGGGCAGCGAGGAGGTGGTCGTCGCCAGGACGGCGCCCGGGCGGCAGATCTGGTCGAGTGAGGCGAAGAGCTGCCGCTTGACGGCCAGGTCCTCCGCGATGGCCTCGACCACCAGGTCGACGCCGGAGAGCGCGTCCAGCGAGGCGGCCGGGGTGATCCGGGCCAGCGTCGCGTCGCGGTCCTCGGCCGACAGGCGGCCCTTCTTCACCGAGCGCTCCAGGGAGGAGGCGACCCGGTCGCGCGCGGTGTCGGCCTTCTCCTGGCTGCGGGCGACGACGATGACCGGGTACCCGGACTTGGCGAAGACCTCCACGATGCCGGAGGCCATGGTGCCCGAGCCGACGACGCCCACGCTGGACACCTGGCGCGGCGTGGCCGTGGCGGCCTCGGCGCCCGCGGTCTGCTCGTCGGCCACCACGGTCGCGCTGCCGCGGCCCTGGTACGTGTAAAAGCCGCGGCCCGCCTTGCGGCCGGTCATCCCGGCCTCGGCGAGCTGGCCGAGGATCGGCGCCGGGGCGTGCAGCCGGTCGCCGGTGCGCTCGTACATCGCCTCCAGCACGGTGCGGGCGGTGTCGATGCCGATCAGGTCGAGGACGGCGAGCGGGCCCATCGGCAGGCCGCAGCCCAGGCGCATCGCCGCGTCGATGTCGTCGCGGGTGGCGTAGCGGGACTCGTACATCGCGGCGGCCTGGTTGAGGTAGCCGAACAGCAGGCCGTCCGCGACCAGTCCGGTGCGGTCGCCGGCCGGCAGCGGCTCCTTGCCCAGCTCGCGGGCGAGCCGCGAGACGGCCTCGACGGCCTCGGGGGAGGTGAGGACCGAGGAGACGACCTCGACCAGCTTCATCGCCTGCACCGGGTGGAAGAACTGCAGGCCGAGGACGCGCTCGGGGTGCGCGGTCTCGGTGGCCAGCTTCGTCAGGGGCAGCGCGTTGGTGCCGGTGGCCAGGATGGCCGTCGGCTTGACGATCTCGTCCAGCGCGGTGAAGACGCTCAGCTTGAGCGAGTAGTTCTCGGGGACGACCTCGATGACCAGGTCCGCCTCGGCGGCGGCGCGCAGATCGGTGGACACCCGCAGGCGCTTGATGATGTCCTGCCGCTGCTGCACGGTGAGCCGCTGCTTCTCCACCGACCTGGCGGTGGAGGTCTCCAGGGACTCGACGGCCTCGCGGGCGGCGGTGTCGCTGATGTCGATGCCGATGACGTCACGCCCCGAGCGGGCGAGGACCTCGGCGATGCCGGTGCCCATGGTGCCGAGGCCGACGACGGCGACGGTGGGCAGAAGAGGGTATGCGGGCGCGGCGGACTGATCCATCACGGACTCCAGGGGTGGTGACGACGTCGACGAGAGCCGCGGCGGGCCCTGTCCCGGGGCCCTGCCGTGAGGTGTCGTGCGGCGAATGCCGGACCGACGGCATTCTCGACGGCTGCGTCACCAAACCGCCTGAGCGGGGTACCGCTCCGATGAGCAGAGTAACCCGCAGGTAACAAAGGCGCCACCCCTCGGACGGGCCCCGCTCATGTAATCCCCGTCACCCCCGCCCCGCCGTGGCCCGGCCCGGACCCGGCGCGCCACGATGGGGGCCGCGACCCCGCCGCCCGGCCGGGGCGATCCGAGGGAGCACGGTGATGACTGCCCACCACACGACCGGAAACCACGCCGACTTCGGCGCGATCACCCACCGCACCGTCGACGTCGGCGGACTCGCCCTGCACGTCGCGGAGCAGGGCGAGGGGCCGCTCGTCCTGCTGCTGCACGGCTTCCCCGAGTGCTGGTACTCCTGGCGCCACCAGTTCGCCCCGCTCGCCGCCGCCGGATACCGGGTCGTCGCCCCGGACCAGCGCGGCTACGCCCGCAGCGACCAGCCGGCGGACATCGGCGCCTACACCCTGCCGCACCTCGCCGGCGACGTGATCGGGCTGATCCACGCGCTGGGCGAGGAGCGGGCCGTGGTCGTCGGCCACGACTGGGGCGCCCCCGTCGCCTGGGCCACCGCCCTGCTCCGCCCCGACGTCGTGCGGGCGGTCGCGGGCCTGAGCGTGCCGCCGCCCGCCTACGGCGAGACGCCGCCGCTGCACGCCCTGCGCGAGCGGTTCGGGGACGGCTTCTACCAGCTCTACTTCCAGCCGCCGGGCGTCGCGGACGCCGAGATGGCGGCCGACCCGGCGGCCGTGTTCCGCGGCGTGCTGTACGCCGCCTCGGGCGACAACCCGTTCAACGACCCGCCGCGGCCCTGGATCATCCCCGACGGGATGCCGCTGGCGGCCACCATCCCGCCGCCCGAGCGCCTGCCCGACTGGCTCACCGAGGAGGACATCGCCGTCTTCGTCCGCGAGTACGCCCGGCACGGCGAGCGCGCGTTCACCGGCGGCCTCAACTGGTACCGCAACATCGACCGGAACCGGGAGCTGCTGGCCGTCTTCCGCGGCGCCCGGATCCGGGTGCCCGCCCTGTTCGTGGCCGGCGACCGCGACCTCGTCATGACCTTCGGCGGCGGCGCCGACCGGGTGGTGGCCGGTGTCGGCCGCGCCGTCGCCGCACCGCACCGGTCGCTGATCCTGCCCGGCTGCGGCCACTGGACCCAGCAGGAGCGGCCCGAGGAGGTCAACGCCGCGCTCCTCGACCTCCTCGCCGGGCTGCCCGCCGGGGGCTGACCGGCGGCGGCGGTCCGGTGGCGGCGGTCCGGCGGCGCCCTGGTCAACGGCGTCAATACGCCTACGATGGGGCGCAGTTCACCACCCGGTGTCCGCACCGGCAAGGGAAGGGGAGAGCCATGTCCGCCGACGTCTCCGACGGGGGCGCGCTGCCCCCCGGTTTCCTGGCTCCCGGGCCGCCGTCGTTCCTCGACTTCCTCACCCGCCACGCGCCCGACGCCCTGCCCTCGCGGCGCGCGCTGCCCGCCACCGGGGGCGTCCTGGGCCTCCCGCACGGCACCACCATCGTCGCCGTCGCGTACGCGGACGGCGTGCTGCTCGCGGGCGACCGCCGCTTCACGATGGGCAACCTCATCTCCCACCGCGACGGCGAGAAGGTGTTCCCCGCCGACGAGTTCTCCGCCGTCGGCATCTCCGGCACCGTGGGGATAGCCGTGGAGATGGTCCGGCTGTTCCAGCTGGAGCTGGAGCACTACGAGAAGGTCGAGGGCATGCCGCTCTCCCTCGTCGGCAAGGCCAACCGCCTGACCAGCATGCTGCGGGACAACCTGGAGCTGGCCATGCGGGGCCTGGCCGTCGTGCCGCTCTTCGCCGGATACGACCTCGCCTCGGCACGCGGCCGGATCTTCTCCTTCGACGTCACCGGCGGCCACCACGAGGAGCGCGACTTCGCCGCCACCGGCTCCGGCTCGATCTTCGCCCGGAGCGCCCTGAAGAAGCTCTACCGCCCCGGCATGACCGAGGCCGACGCCGTCACCGCCGCCCTCCAGGCCCTGTACGACGCGGCCGACGAGGACACCGCCACCGGCGGCCCCGACCCGGCCCGCCGCCTGTACCCGGTGCTCGCCGTGCTCACCGCGGACGGCTACCGCAGGCTCACCGAGCAGCAGGTCGCCGAGGCCGCCCGCGCCGTCCTCGACGACCACCTCCTCGCTGCCCGTGATCGCCTGCGCCCGCGCCACCTCGCGCCCGGCCGACGTC
>NZ_JBPQTQ010000100.1:0-24131 GCF_051386415.1 Streptomyces sp. URMC 129 | reverse complement strand
CGAGTGGGCGGAGGAGACGCCGCTGGACGACGTCCCCTCCCTGGCCGACGAGCTGCTGGGCCCGCACCGGGACGCGGACGACGAGGACGAGGACGGTGACGCGGGGGGCGGCGGCCGGGTCTCGCCCACCGCCTCGGGGACCTCGCCGCGCGGGATGATCGCGGTCTCCTCGTTGTCGGGGTTGGCCAGCGGGATCCGCACGGTCTCCGCGTTGTCCGGCTCGGCGGACCCCGCCGGACGCCCGTCAGGGGCGGCAGGAGCGGCAGGGGCGGCAGGACCGGACGCAGCGGCGGACGCCTCGGCCGCCAGCCGGGCCTGCTCCGCCCGCAGCAGCGCCTCCTCGGCCTTCCGCTGCTTCTCCCGCCGCCGCTCCTCGGCCTGGGCGCGCAGCCGCGCCTCCTCCTCGGCCTCGCGCCGGCGCCGTTCCTCCTCCTCGCGGCGCAGCCGCTCCTCCGCCTCCCGGCGGCGGCGCTCCTCCTCCGCGAGCCTGCGGGCCTCCTCGGCCAGCCGGCGCGCTTCCTCGGCCCGGCGCGCCTCCTCGGCGAGCCGCCGTTCCTCCTCCTCGCGCCGCCTGCGCTCCTCCTCCTCGGCGCGCAGCCGCTCCAGCTCCGCCTGGCGCTCGCGCTCCAGGCGCTCTTCCTCCTCCTTGCGCCTGCGCTCCTCCTCCGCGCGCCGCCGCGCCTCCTCCTCGGCACGCCGCCGCGCCTCCTCGATGGCGCGCACCTCGGCCTCGGACAGCGGCAGCATCCGGTCGAGCCGGTGCCGGGCGGCGGTGGTGACGGACGCCGGGTCCTGGCCCGCGTCGATCACCAGGTAGCGCGTGGGGTCGGCGGCGGCCAGCGCCAGGAACCCGGCCCGCACCCGCTGGTGGAACTCGCTGGGCTCGGACTCCAGCCGGTCCGGCGCCTCGGTGAACCGCTCCCGCGCGGTCTCCGGCGACACGTCCAGCAGCACGGTCAGATGCGGAACGAGCCCGCCCGTCGCCCACCGCGAGATCCGCGCGACCTCCGTGGAGGACAGGTCGCGGCCGGCGCCCTGGTAGGCGATGGACGAGTCGGTGTACCGGTCGGAGATGACGACGGCGCCGCGCTCCAGCGCGGGCCGGACGACGGACTCGACGTGCTCGGCGCGGTCGGCCGCGTACAGCAGGGCCTCGGCCCGGTGCGACAGGCCGCCGGAGGCCACGTCGAGCAGGATCGCCCGCAGCCGCTGGCCGACCGGCGTGGCGCCGGGCTCCCGGGTGACGACGACCTCGTGGCCCTTGCCGCGGATCCACTCCGCCAGCGCCTCGACCTGGGTGGACTTGCCCGCGCCGTCGCCGCCCTCGACGGCGATGAAGAATCCGGTGGCGGCGGGCGCCGGCCGCTCCGGCCGGGAGCCGCCGCGCAGCGCGTCCGCCAGATCGCGGCGGAACGGCACGCCGCGCCGGTCGTCGGCGCGGCCCAGCACGATGGCCGCGACGGGCAGCAGCAGCGCGCCGATGATCATCAGGGTGAACGCGGCGCCGCCGTGCTGGAGGACGAAGTCGCCGCGCTCCACCCGGTGCGGGCCGATGAACGCGGCGCCGAGCGGGGCCGCGACCAGCGCGAGGGCGACGGCGACCCGGATCACGGCGTGCAGGTGCTGGGTGACCCGGGGCCTGCGGAACGCCTCGGTCTCCTGGTCGAGCAGCACGTGCCCGGTGTTCGCGGCGACGCCGGCCAGCAGGCCGGTGGCGGCGGCGGTGAACAGGACGGTGGCCGTGTCCGCGATGAGGCCGGTGCCGAACAGGCCGAGCCCGGTGAGCGCCAGGGTCAGCGCGAACAGCCGCCGCCGCGACAGCGCGGGCAGCACGGCGGGCGCGATCCGCACGCCGACCGCGACGCCGCCGGTGAGGCCGAGCACCAGCAGCGCGAACGAGACCGGGCCGCCGCCGAAGTCCCCGACGCGCAGCACGCCGAGCGCGACGGCCGCGGCGACGGCGGCGGCGACGGACGCGCAGCCGAGCACGAGCACCGGAACGGCACCGGTCCTGCCCTTGTCGGGAACGGTCCCGGCCGTCGGGCGGCGCAGGCCTTCCAGCGGCGAGACGGGCCGCCGGGACTCGGCGCCCGGCAGCTTCAGGAAGGTCAGCACCGAGACCGACGCGGCGAAGAACCCGGCCGCGACGTACGAGGCGAGGGCCGCCTGGTGGGTGGAGAACCAGTCGAGGCCGGCGGCCAGCACGTTGCTCACCAGGGCCGCCCCGAGCAGGGCGGCGGCGGCGAGCGGGATCGCGACGTAGCCGCTGCGCAGCCACAGCCGCCGCAGCGCCTCGCGGTGGTCGGGCAGCGGCCGGACGGCGGCCCCCTCGGGCGGCGGGGGCGGCAGCAGGGCGGGGGCGACGGTGTCCCGGGTGACGGACCAGATCCGTTCCGCCAAACCGGTGACGAGAACGGTGAGCAGGAGGTAGACGTACGCGCTCTCGGGCACCCAGTCGATCCACAGCGGGGCGACGATCAGCAGCGCGGCGCGGACCCCGTCGGCACCGACCATCGTCCAGCGGCGGTCCAGCGGACCGGCCGGGGCCAGCAGGCCGACGAGCGGGCCGAGCAGCAGCACCCCGGCCAGGCCGGTGGCCAGCAGCCGCACGGCGAGCGTGAGGGTGACGGCGAGCGCGACGCCACGGTACTCGCCGCCGAAGAGCGGCTCACCGCCGTCCTCCGGCACGAGGAGGGCGGCCTGGACGGAGAGCAGGATCAGCACCAGCTGGGCGAGGGCGTCGCCTATGCCGCCGGCGAACGCCGCCTCCCACAGCCGACGCAGCTCGGGAACCTGCAACAGTGCCCGCCGCGCGCGCTCGCGTGAGTCCGCGGCGAGCGCCTCGTCGGTGGCGCCGCGGGCGGGATCGACAACCTCGGGTTGCTCTGCTCGCGTCATTCGGCCAGCGTAACCTTCACCGCGGACGGCGAAACCACGTACCCGAACATCTGACCGGGGAACGGAACCGTCACCGCCGAGGCTACTCCGGCGCGCCCGCCCGGGAGGTGGCCGCCGTGTTCTCCGTCGCGGCGCTCTTCCTCGCCGTGGTCTTCTTCGCGGCGGTCTTCTTGGCCGTGGTCTTCTTCGCGGCCGTCTTCTTCGCGCCCGTGCCCGTGCCCGTACCCGCGCCCGCGTCCCCCGCCTCGCCGGCCGCGGTCTTCTTCGCCGCGGCCTTCTTGGCGGTGCTCTTCTTCGCCGCTGTCTTCTTCGCGGCCGTCTTCTTGGCCGGTCCCTTGGCCCGCTTCTCCGCCAGCAGCTCGTACCCGCGCTCCGGCGTGATGGTCTCCGGGTCGTCGTCGCGGCGCAGCGTCGCGTTCGTCTCCCCGTCCGTCACGTACGGCCCGAACCGCCCGTCCTTCACCACCACCGGCCGCCCGGTCACCGGGTCCTCGCCCAGCTCCTTCAGCGGCGGCTTGGCCGCGGCCCGGCCGCGCTGCTTGGGCTGCGCGTAGATCGCCAGCGCCTCCTCCAGCGTGACGGTGAAGAGCTGCTCCTCGTCGGCCAGCGAGCGCGAGTCCGTCCCCTTCTTCAGGTACGGCCCGTACCGCCCGTTCTGCGCGGTGATCTCCTGCCCCGACTCCGGGTCGGTGCCCACCACGCGCGGCAGGGACAGCAGCTTCAGCGCGTCGTCCAGCGTCACGGCGTCGAGCGACATGGATTTCAGCAGCGAGGCGGTGCGCGGCTTGACCGCGTTCTTCCCGGTGGTCGGCGTGCCCTCGGGCAGCACCTCGGTGACGTACGGCCCGTACCGCCCGTCGCGCGCGACGATCTGGTGTCCGGTCGCCGGGTCGGTGCCCAGCTCGAAGTCGCCGCTCGGCTTGGCCAGCAGCTCCTTGGCCAGCTCGACCGTCAGCTCGTCCGGCGGCAGGTCGTCGGGCACGTCGGCCCGCTTGCCCGGCTCCCCCGGCTCACCACCCGGCTCGGGCGGCGCCTCCACGTACGGCCCGTAGCGGCCGACGCGCAGCACGATGCCGTCCCCGACCGGGAACGACGAGATCTCCCGCGCGTCGATCGCGCCCAGGTCGGTGACCAGCTCCTTCAGCCCGCCGAGGTGGTCGCCGTCGCCGTTGCCCGCGTCGGCCGCGCCGCCGCCGACGGCCTCGCCGCCGTTCTCGCTCTCACCGAAGTAGAAGCGGCGCAGCCACGGCACGGCCTCGGCGTCGCCGGTGGCGATGCGGTCGAGGTCGTCCTCCATCTTCGCGGTGAAGTCGTAGTCGACGAGCCGCCCGAAGTGCTGTTCCAGCAGGTTGACGACGGCGAAGGAGAGGAAGGAGGGGACGAGCGCGGTCCCCTTCTTGAAGACGTAGCGCCGGTCGAGGATGGTGCCGATGATCGTGGCGTAGGTGGAGGGGCGGCCGATCTCCCGCTCCTCCAGCTCCTTGACCAGCGTGGCCTCGGTGTAGCGGGCCGGCGGCTTGGTGGCGTGGCCGTCGGCGGTGATGTCGCGGGCGTCCAGCGGGTCGCCCTCGGCGACGGCCGGCAGCCGCCGCTCGCGGTCGTCCAGTTCGGCGTTCGGGTCGTCGGCGCCCTCGACGTACGCCTTGAGGAAGCCGTGGAACGTGATGACCTTGCCGCTCGCGCCGAACTCGCAGTCCCTGCCGTCCGCGCTGGTGCCCGCGACCCGGACGGCGACCGACTGGCCGACCGCGTCCTTCATCTGGGAGGCGACGGTCCGCTTCCAGATCAGCTCGTACAACCGGTACTGATCGCCCGTCAGACCCGTTTCGGCGGGCGTGCGGAAGCGGTCCCCGGAGGGGCGGATCGCCTCGTGCGCCTCCTGCGCGTTCTTCACCTTGCTCGCGTAGACGCGCGGCCGGTCCGGCAGGTACTCGGCGCCGTAGAGCTGCGTGACCTGGGCACGGGCGGCGGAGACGGCGGTGTCCGACAGGGTGGTGGAGTCGGTCCGCATATAGGTGATGAAGCCGTTCTCGTACAGGCGCTGGGCGACCTGCATGGTGGCCTTCGCGCCCATCCCGAGCTTGCGGGAGGCTTCCTGCTGGAGCGTGGTGGTGCGGAACGGCGCGTACGGCGAGCGCCGGTACGGCTTGGACTCGACCGAGCGGACCGCGAACGACGTGCTCTCCAGCGCCGTGGCCAGCGCGCGGGCGGTCTCCTCGCTGAGCTGCTGAACCTGGCCGGGGTTGCGCAACTGGCCGTCCGGGCCGAAGTCGCGGCCCTGCGCGACGCGCCGGCCGTCGACGGCGGTCAGGCGCGCCTCGAACGATCCCTCGTCGGGGACGGTGGTGAAGGTGCCGGTCAGGTCCCAGTACTCGGCGGAGCGGAACGCGATGCGCTCCCGTTCCCGCTCGACGACGAGCCGGGTGGCGACGGACTGGACCCGGCCCGCGGACAGGCGGGGCATGACCTTCTTCCACAGCACGGGCGAGACTTCGTAGCCGTAGAGCCGGTCGAGGATGCGGCGGGTCTCCTGGGCGTCGACGAGAAGCTGGTTGAGCTCGCGGGGGTTGTCGACCGCGGCTCTGATGGCGTCGCGGGTGATCTCGTGGAAGACCATGCGGCGGACCGGGACCTTGGGCTTGAGGACCTCCTTGAGGTGCCAGGCGATGGCCTCGCCCTCGCGGTCCTCGTCCGTGGCGAGATAGAGCTCGTCGGAGTCGGCCAGCAGCTCCTTGAGCTTCCTGACCTGGTCCTTCTTGTCGCTGTTGACCACGTAGAGCGGCTCGAAGTCCGCGTCGACGTTCACGCCGAGCCGGGCCCAGGGCTGGCCCTTGTACTTGGCGGGCACCTCGGCGGCGCCGCTCGGCAGGTCGCGGATGTGCCCGACGCTGGCCTCGACCACATATCCGGGGCCGAGGTAGCCCTTGATCGTCTTGGCCTTGGCGGGCGACTCGACGATGACGAGTCGGCGGCCGCCGTTCGCGGTCTCGCTGGTCGGGGACAACTTCTTCTCGCTCTTCTCTCCAGCCCAGGGGGAAAGTACTGACGGTGCGGAGTGTGACGGTACATCCCTGCTCTGTGTCAAATGGGAAAACTCCGCGACCGCATCTCGAACGGTAACCCGAGATCCGCCATTCCCGCCGCCCGGTGGCGCCAGCGCGTTGTCCATGGACAGTCACGCACCGTGCCCGCCGCGCGCCGCCCGGACGGCCCGCGCGCCCCGCCGGTCACTCCCGCGGGATCAGAAACCCCTGCTCAACGAGGGGCCGCAGCCACTCCGGCGCGCCGCTACGCACGGCTACCGGATCCACGTCGAGCAACCGTGCGATCGCGTCGAGGATTGTGCCCGCGGTGAGTGTCCCGTCACAGCTTCCGGCAAGGCCCGCGCCGACGGTGTCCATGGCGCGGGCGCGCAGCATGCCGTGCCGCTGGCGCAGCACGACGTGCTCGGGGTCCTCCGCGCCGGGCGCGCCGAGCTGTTCCTGGACGACGCCGTCGGCGAGGACGTAACGGGTGCGCAGCAGCGCGGCGTCGTCGTGGGAGCGGAGGAAGTCCTGCCGTGCGAAATGCGCCCGGATCGTTTCGCCCAGTGGCTGTTCGACGGGGTGCGGCCAGTCCTCGACCACCACGGACGGGCGTCCGGCGCCGGACTTGCGCAGGGTGATCCAGCCGAAGCCGACGGCGTGGGTGCGGCGGGCGGCGAACTCGTCGAGCCAGGCGGCGTACGCCTCCTCGTACGCGGCCTGTTCGCCGCGGTGGGCCCCGGCGTCGCGCAGCCACAGCTCGGTGTACTGGGTGACGTCCTGTTCCTCGCGGCGCACGATCCACGCGTCGCAGCCGGGCGGCACCCAGGCGGCGACCCGCTCGCGCCAGTCCTCGCCGTCGACCTGCTGCCAGTTGGCGAGGATCTGGCACCAGCCGCCGTCCGCGAGGTGGGCGGCGGACTCCCCGACGACCGTGCGGCACAGTTCGTCGCCCGCCAGGCCGCCGTCGCGGTAGGTCAGTCCCCCGCCGCCGTGTCCGGCGCGGGCGGGGGAGATGACGAACGGCGGGTTGGAGACGATGAGGTCGTAGGCGTTCTCCCCGCCGTCCCCGCCGTCCCTGGCGTCCTTCACCGGCTCGAACAGCGATCCCTCGCGCAGGTCGGCGGCCGGGGCGCCGGAGAGGGCGAGGGTGGCCGCGGCCATGCGCAGCGCGCGGGGGTTGACGTCGGTGGCGGTGACGCGGTCGGCGTGCCGGGTGGCGTGCAGGGCCTGCACGCCGCAGCCGGTGCCGAGGTCGAGCACGCGGCGCGCGGGTCGGCGGATCGTCAGCCCGGCGAGCGTGGTGGACGCGCCGCCGACGCCGAGCACGATGTCCCGTGCCTCGCCCCGGTGGCCGAGCGCGTCGGAGACGATCCACCAGTCCTGGCCGTCGTCGCCCGCGTAGGGGCGCACGTCCGCGGTCGCGCGCACCTCGTCGCCGTCGCGCACCAGCCAGCCGTCGCCGAGTGCCGCGTCGAGCGTGGCGTCGCGCGTCGCGCCGGACGGCAGCGCGTGCCGGACCCGCGCCAGCGGCACGGGCAGCCGCAGCAGGAACAGCCGCGTCAGCACGGCGGCGGGCGTGTCGGCTTCGCGCGTGGCGCGCCGGGCGGGCACGGTCTCGCCGCGCGCGAGGGCGGCGTAGGCGGGGGCGCCCAGCAGGTCGAGCAGACCGTCGGGCGTGAACGAGGCGGCCAGCAGCGCCCCCCGCAGGAGGGAGGCGCCGGGGCCGGCGGCGGGCGGCGGAAGCGGAGTGGTGCTCACCTCACCATTGTCCGCGTCCCTTCCGCCCACCGGTCACTCCTCCTCCGGCACGGACGCGGTGGCGGAGGGGCCCGCGCAGCTGTCCTGACGGTCCATCGCCTCGCCCAGCTCACCGCTGCGGAGCTCGCTCAGCGCCTCGTCGCCGCTCTCGCCGAGCGCCTGGAGCTGTTCGGCGATGTCCCGCAGGCCCTCGGCGAACTCGCGCTGGTCGGAGGTGTCGAGGGCGTCGACGCTCTCCTTCATCCCGGCGTAGGAGTCGGACAGCTCGCGCAGCGCGGTCACGGCGTTCTCGCGCAGCTCCGCGCCGTTGTCGACGGGCGGGTCGCCGGCCTGGTCGACCGCGTCCGCGAGGGCGGCGTAGGCGTCGGAGACGTCCTGGAACGCGGCGGAGTCGGCCTCCTGCACCTCTTCGGGGGAGCGGTTGCCCTCGCTGGCCTCGGTGATCGCGGCGTTGGCGGCCTCGATCCGCTCGACCTGGGGCTGCAACTGCTCACAGACGTTCCTGGCCCACTCGTCCGCGTCGTCGCCGTCACCGCCGCCGCACGCCGAGAGCGTGAGGACGGCCAGCGTGGCGCAACCCGACAGTGTGACCGCGAGCTTCTTGTTCACCGTTCCCCGTTCCTCGTCCTTTCGTACCGCTAGGGCGGGAACTTACACGCCACTCATCCCTCTTCCGAGTGACGGCCGGGAATATTGTCCTGAATTTCACCCAGTGGCACCAGTTGTGACGGTGCGTTCGTCACACACGGAAACGCGGCCAGGGAATCGGGTGGGCCGGTGGCTCCGGGCGTGTCGGGCGTCAGGTGAGGGCGGCGGTGGCGGTCGGCCAGGTCATGCGGATCTTTCCGCCGTGGGCGTCGGAGATCACCTCGACGTCGTCGACCAGCCCGCTGATCACGGCCAGGCCCAGCTCGTCGGTCTCCTCGGCGGCCTCGGCGGCCGACTGGTCCCGGGGCGCGGGAACGACGCTCGGCGCGTCGTCGCCGACCTCGATGGAGAACGACTTCTCCCCCTCGGTCAGCACCACCCGCACCGGGCTGGTCAGACCGTGGACGGCGTGCAGGCCCACTGCGCGGCTGCACGCCTCACCGACCGCCAGCCGGAGCTCGTCGAGCACCGACTCGTCGACTCCGGCGCGCCGGGCGACCGCCGCGGCCACCAGCCGGGCGGTGCGCACATGCTCCGGGGACGCGCTGAAGCGAAGTTCGACGGTGGCCATGGCCATCCCCCTTGATCGTGCGGAGACACCGCCCCGGGCCACGGCGCCGACGCCGGTCGGCACCGCCGTCGCGCGGGGCGGTCGCGGTGGTGATCTCTTGGCTGCTGCCCGGCTCGGCGCGCGAGCCGGGACGGCTCAGTCGGTGGCCGCGATGGCCTCGTCCACGGACTCGTGGATGGGGAACACCTTGGTCAGACCCGTGATCCGGAAGATCTTGAGGATCCGCTCCTGGTTGCACACCAGGCGCAGCGAGCCCTCCTGGGCCCGCACCCGCTTCAGGCCGCCGACCAGCACGCCGAGACCGGTGGAGTCGAGGAAGTCGACGCGCTCCATGTCCACCACGAGGTGGTGGTTGCCGTCGTTGACCAGCTCCACCAACTGTTCGCGCAGCTTGGGCGCGGTGTATACGTCAATCTCGCCGCCTACCTCCACGACCGTGCGGTCGCCAACGGTTCGGGTCGACAGGGACAGGTCCACGGATCCTCCAGCACCTTGCATCGAGCGGTCGCCCCCCATGGATCGGCAGCCGCCAGGGCATTCAACCACTTACCGCCTGCCCAGGACGACGTCTTACAGCCATTGTCCGTCGGACCAGTGACACACTCGGTGCCGATGTCCGACACGCACCGACCGCACGAAGCGGGCGACACCGAGGCACACCGCCCATCACCACGGGAGGTGCTCGAACTGTTGCGCGGACGATCCGAGCGGGCGACACGGCTCACCCACATGGAGCAGCTTCCCGCGCGTCCGGGTCACCATGCGCCCTGGCCGGACCGAATACGCCCCGAGGTGATCGACGCCGTCGGGGCCATCGGCATCGAACTCCCCTGGGCACACCAGGCTCGCACGATTCAGCACGCCGTGCGCGGCGAGTCCGTCGTGATCTCCACCGGCACCGCCTCCGGCAAGTCGCTCGCCTACCAGGTGCCGGTCCTGAGCGCCCTCCTCGACGGCCACACGCCCCGGGGACCGCGGGAGGCCACCGCGCTGTATCTCGCGCCGACCAAGGCGCTGGGCGCCGACCAGCTCCGCGCGATCCGCCGGCTGGCCGCACCGCTGGGCGCGGCGGTCCGGCCGGCCGCGTTCGACGGCGACACGGCCGCCGAGGAACGGGCGTGGGCCCGCGAGCACGCGAATCTCCTGCTCACCAACCCCGACATGCTCCACCGCGGCCTGCTGCCCGGCCACCGCCGCTGGTCGTCGTTCCTGCGGGCGCTGCGCTACGTGGTCGTCGACGAGTGCCACGTCTACCGGGGCGTCTTCGGCTCGCACGTCGCGCAGGTGCTGCGCAGGCTCCGGCGCGTCTGCGGGCACTACGGGGCCGAGCCGGTGTTCCTGCTCGCCTCGGCCACCACGGCCGACCCCGGCACGACGGCGTCCCGGCTGACCGGGCTGCCGGTGGCGGCGGTGACGGAGGACGCCTCCCCGCGCGGCGAGCTGGTCTTCGCGCTGTGGGAGCCGCCGCTGACCGAGGCCGTGGGCGAGCGGGGCGCGCCCCTCCGCCGCACCGCGACCGCCGAGACCGCGGAACTGCTCACGGACCTGGTCTCCCACCGGGTGCGCACGGTCGCCTTCGTCCGCTCCCGGCGCGGCGCCGAGCTGATCGCGCTGATCGCGCGGGAACGGCTCGAAGGGGCCGACCGGCGGCGGGTGGCCGCCTACCGGGGCGGCTATCTGCCCGAGGAGCGCCGGGCGTTGGAGCGCGCGCTGCACGAGGGCGAGCTGCTCGGCCTGGCCGCCACGACCGCGCTGGAGCTGGGCGTGGACGTCGCCGGACTCGACGCGGTGCTGCTCGCGGGCTATCCCGGCACCCGGGCCTCGCTGTGGCAGCAGGCGGGCCGCGCCGGGCGCCGGCGGCAGGGCGCGCTGGCCGTCCTGGTGGCGCGGGACGACCCGCTGGACACCTATCTGGTGCACCACCCCGAGGCGCTGTTCCGGCAACCGGTCGAGACGACGGTGCTGGACCCGGGCAACCCCTACGTGCTGGCCCCGCACCTGTGCGCCGCCGCCGCCGAGGTGCCGCTGACCGACGCGGAGTTCGCGGGGGACCGGGCGCTGTTCGACCCGGCGGCGGCCGAGCTGCTGCCGAAGCTGGCCGAGCGGGCGCTGCTGCGCCGCCGCGGCACGTCCTGGTACTGGACCCGGCGGGAGCGGCCCGCCGACATGGTCGGCATCCGGGGGGAGGGCGGCGAGCAGGTGCGCGTCGTGGAGGCCGGCACGGGGCGGCTGCTCGGCACGGTGGACGCCGCCGCCGCGCACACCGCGGTCCACGAGGGGGCGGTCCACCTGCACCAGGGCCTGAGCTACGTGGTCCGGGAGCTGGACCTGAAGGAGTCGGTGGCGCTGGTCGAGGAGGCCAGCCCGCCGTGGTCGACATCGGCCCGCGAGGTCACGGACATCTCCGTGCTGGAGACCGACACCGAGGTGCCCTGGGGGGCGGCACGGCTGTGCTTCGGCTCGGTGGAGGTCACGCATCAGGTCGTCTCCTATCTGCGGCGCCGGCTGCTGACCGGCGAGGTTCTGGGCGAGACCCGGCTGGATCTGCCGCCCCGCACGCTGCGCACGCGCGCGGTGTGGTGGACGGTGACGGAGGACCAACTGGACGCGGCCCGGATCGGCCCGGAGGTCCTGCCGGGGTCGCTGCACGCGGCGGAGCACGCGGCGATCGGCATGCTGCCGCTGTTCGCCACCTGCGACCGCTGGGACATCGGCGGGGTGTCCACCGCGCTGCACCCGGACACCCTGCTGCCCACGGTGTTCGTCCACGACGGTCATCCGGGCGGCGCCGGCTTCGCCGAGCGGGCCTTCCACACGGCGCGCCGGTGGCTGACCGCGACCCGGGACGCGATCGCGTCCTGCGAGTGCGCGAGCGGCTGCCCGTCGTGCATCCAGTCGCCCAAGTGCGGCAACGGCAACGAACCGCTGCACAAGGCCGGCGCCATCCGCCTGCTCACGGAACTGCTGCGTCACTAGGCCCGGCCCTCGCCCTCGCCCGGACCGCGTACGGCCCGGCCCTCGCCTCCGCCGTCAGGTCCGCGATCTCACCGGCGACATGGCACCGCGTCAGGCGAGCCCCCTGCGCCTCGGCCACCCGCCTGGCCAGCCCGCAGGCCGTCTCCGCCCCGGCGAGCGCCCGGTCCGCAGCGGCCAGCGCCGCCAGGTCGGCGGCACCGGCCGCCCGCTGCCGCGCGGCGGTCACCTGGCCCAGGGCCAGCAGGGCGGCGAACACCAGGCACAGCAGGGCGCCGCTCGCCGCCGCCCACACCGTGGCGGACCCCCGGTCCGCCGGGTCAGCCCGGCTCGACATGGGCCACCGCCTCCCCGGAGACCGGCACGGCCAGCGGGCCGGGCCCCAGGGTCCTGGCCTCGACGGACACGCGGTACAGGTCGCCGTCGCGCGCCACCCGCACCTCCGCCCCGCCGGGGGCCGCGGCGCGGGCCACCCGGATGACGTCGGCCTCCTCCTCGCCCCGGGCCGCAGCGCGGGCCGCCGCCCGCGCGGCGTCGCCGCACCGGGTCTGCACACCGACGGCGCCCAGGCCCCACAGCAGCATCCCCAGCAGCAGGACCAGCGCGGGGACGACCACCGCGGTCTCCGCCGTGACATAGCCCCCGTCACGGCCGCGGTCACGGCCCCGGTCAGGGCTGGGTGCTGAGGGCCCGCTCCACCAGTCCCTGCAGGGCATCGGTCACCGCCCCCGAGGTGACGACCTGGTACAGGACGGCGGCGAGGGCGGCTGCCGCGAGGGTGCCGACGGCGTACTCCGCCGTGGACATCCCGGCGTCCCGCCGCCACCCGGACGGCAGCTTCATCGAACGTGTGACTGGCCACATGGCCGGACCTCCCGTGCGCGTCGACGACTTCGACGACTTTGATGAATTGATGGATGGGTCGGTGGGTGGATGGGTCGATGGGTCGGTGCGGGAATCTGATGGGTTGATGGATCCGGAGTGCCCCGGGGGGTTGACGGGCCCGGCCGGGGCTCCGGGCGGACGGCGGCTCACAGCAGCTCCGCCGCGAGGCCGAGCACCACCGGGGCGACGCCGATCAGCAGGAACGCGGGCAGGAAGCACAGCCCCAGCGGCCCCGTCACCAGGACCGCCGCTCGTCTGGCGCGGACCTGGGCGGCGCGGCGGCGGCGGGCCCGGCACTCGGCGGCCTCGGCCGCCACCGCGGCCACCACGGGCGCGCCGCTGGTCCCGGCCAGCTCCAGGCGGCGGGCCAGCGCCGACGCACCCGCCAGACGGCCGAACCGGTCCCACACCGCGGCCGGCTCGCCGCCGAGCCGCAGCTCGGTGGCCGCCCGGCGCAGGCGCTCGCCCACCGGGCCGCCGAGGGACGCCCCGACCGCCTCCGCCGCGATGCCCGGAGTCGCCCCCGCGGCGAGGCAGGCGGCCAGCAGCTCCGTCGCCAGCGGCAGCCGGGGGTCGTCCGGCTCGCGGGACCTTCGCCGGACCCGGCCGGGCAGCGCTCGCGCGGCACGGCGCCACCGGCTACCCGGTGCCGGGATCCCGTCCCGTGGTGCCCGGCCGCCCCGGGCGACCCACCAGGCCAGGGCCAGCAGCACCAGGGACGCCAGCGCCGCCGTCATCCCGGCCCCCGCTCCGCGGCGCGGACGATGGCCCGCACCCAGGCCACCCCCGCCCACTCCAGCAGCGACCCGGCGAGCAGGCAGGCCAGCCCCGCCGGGGTGCCGAACAGCACCCGCAGCGGCGCGACGCCCATCGTGGCGCCCAGCGCCAGCCCGAACAGCGGCAGCGCCGCGAGCACCAGCGCGGTCGCCCTCGGGCCCGCCAACTGGGCCCGTAGCTCCTCCTGCTGGTCGCGCTCGGCGCGCAGCGCCCCCGCCACCCGCTCCAGTCCGGAGGCGAGCGACGCGCCGCCGTCCACCGCCACGGACCAGCAGGCGGCGACGCCGCGCAGCCCCTCGGCCCCGGGCCGCTCCGCCGCCGCGCGCAGGGCCGCGGGCACGTCCCCGCCGTACCGCGCGGCGGCCAGGACGGCGCCACCCGGCACGTCCAGACCGCCGGCGCCCACGGCGGCCAGGGCCTTCCCCGGCGGGCGGCCCGCCCGCACCTCCCCGGCGAGGGAGGCACAGAACACGATGACCGCCTCGCGCCGCTCGTCGGCGGCGCGGCCGGCCAGGCGGGCCCGCCACCACCGCACGACCGCCGGTGCCGTCAGCGCCGCCGCCGCCAGCGGCAGCACGGACCGCCCCCACAGGGCCAGCAGCCCACCGGCCGCCAGGCACCCCAGGACCAGCCGCACGGCTGCCGCGTCCGGCGGGCGCACCGGCGGACGGCGGCGTCGGCCCGGGGGCGCGCCACCGGCTCCGCCCGTCGGCAGCAGCCGGGCCCGGCGCCGCCAGGGCGACCCGTCGGCCAGCAGCCAGGCGCCGGCGCCCGCGCACAGCGCCGCGGCGAAGTGCGGGATCTGTCCGGTCACAGCGGGCACCCCCCGCCCGGGGCGCAGAGCCGGGCCAGCCGCTCCCAGCCGGGTCCGGGCGCGAATCCCCCGGGCTCCCAGCGGACGGCGGGCACGGTGCGGACCAGGCCCGAGCCGTCCCGCCCCAGGACGTGGATCTCGGCGATCCTGCGCCGCCCCGAGGCGCGGTCCCGCACCAGGTGCAGCACCACGGACAGCGCGGCCTCGACCTGGCTGTGCAGCGCGGCGCGGTCCAGCCCGGCGGCGCTGCCCAGCGCTTCCAGCCGGGCCGGGACGTCGGCGGCGGCGTTGGCGTGCAGGGTGCCGCAGCCGCCCTCGTGCCCGGTGTTGAGGGCACCGAGCAGGTCCAGCACCTCCGGGCCCCGGCACTCCCCGACCACCAGCCGGTCCGGGCGCATCCGCAGGGCCTGGCGCACCAGGTCCCGCAGCGTGACTCGGCCCGCGCCCTCCTGGTTGGCCGGGCGGGTCTCCAGCCGCACCACGTGCGGGTGGGCGGGCCGCAGCTCCGCGGAGTCCTCCACCAGCACGATCCGCTCCGCGGGCTCGACCAGGCCGAGGAGGGTGGCCAGCAGGGTGCTCTTGCCCGATCCGGTGCCGCCGCTGATCAGGAACGACAGCCGGGCCGCGACCAGCGAGCGCAGCAGCCGCTCACCGCCGGGCGGGACGGTGCCGGCCTCGCCCAGCTCCGCCAGGGTGAACGCCCGGGCACGGATCACGCGCAGCGACAGGCAGGGCGAGCCGACGACCACGGGCGGCAGGACGGCGTGCATCCGGGTGCCGTCGGGGAGCCGCACGTCGGTCCAGGGACTGGCGTCGTCCAGGCGACGGCCCGCCGCGCCCGCGAGCCGCTGGGCGAGCCTGCGGATGGCCGCGGCGTCCCGGAAACGCACCGGGGCGCGCTCCAGGCCGCGTCCGCGGTCCACCCAGACCTCGTCCGGCCCGTTGACGAGGACGTCGGTGACGTCCGGCTCGGCGAGCAGTGGCTGCAGCGGACCGGCGCCGACCAGTTCGGAGCGCAGCGCGCGGACCACGGACATCACGGCGCTGTCGCCCATCAGCCGCCCCTGGGCGCGCAGCGCGGCGGCGACCCGCCCCGGGGTGGGCTCGGCTCCCTCCTCGGCCAGCCGCAGCCGCACGGCGTCCAGCAGCTCGGGCGACACGGCCGGCTGTCCCGGCTCCGCCGTCACGGCCGCGGCGCTCACGCGGCGGCTCCCGGAGCGGGCAGGGCGCGCTCCAGCAGGGTGGCGCAGAAGGTCGCGAGGACTCCCCGGGCGTTCGCCCCGGGCGGCTCGCCGGCGTCGGCGGCGGCGGACAGGCCCGGCTCGTCGGGCAGCTCACCGGCGAGCGGCAGTCCGAGCAGCCGCGCCAGCTCGGGGCCCGCCAGGCCGCCGGGGCCGGGCGGTCTGGCCACGACCCGCAGGTCCCGCACCAGGGCGCCCGCCGTGGCGATCACGCGCCGGGCGCCGGCGACGGCGCGCAGCTCGCCGGGGACCACCAGGAGCCCCAGGTCGAGCTGGGCCAGCGCCTCGGAGGCCGCCTCGTCCGCGGCGCGCGGGAGGTCGAGGACGACCACGCCGCCGCCGCGCCGCGCGGCGGTCAGCACCGTGCACATCGCCTCGGCCGGCAGCCGCATGGTGTCCGTGCGGTCGTGGCTGAGCAGGCTCAGCCCGTGCAGCCTGGGCAGCGACTCCTCCAGCGCCGCCGCGGAGAGCCGCCCCCGGGCCGCGGCGAACGACGGCCAGCGCGGGCCCGGGGCACGCTCGCCGCCGAGCAGCACGTCCAGCCCGCCGCCCAGCGGGTCGCCGTCCACGAGCATGGTGCGGTGCCCCTGCCGGGCCGCCGTCAGGGCGAGCGCGCAGGCCAGTGAGGAGGCGCCCGCGCCGCCCCGGCCGCCGAGCACGCCGACGGTGAGCGCCGGGGTGCCCGGGCGGTCGACGGCGTCCGCGATGCGGTCGGCCAGCCAGGGCTCGTCGCCCGGGAGGTGCAGCACCTGCTCCGCGCCGAGGGCGACACCGCGGGCCCAGATCGTGTGATCGTCCAGGTCGTGCCCCACCAGCAGCACGCCGGGGCGGCGGCCGGGCCACCGGCCGGGCTCGGGCCGCGCCGTGGCCGGGTCGTCCCCGACGAGGACGAGCGGGGCGCGCTCCCACTGGGCGGCCGACACGGGCGCGCCGTGCACGACCTCGGCCTCGGCCCCCGCGGCGGCGCACAGCCGGAGCAGGTCGTCGAGAAGATCCTCGTTCTCCGTGAGAATCAAAATGGAATCGGCCATGGCCATCCCCCTTCGCACAGCGCGTTCGGTCGGTCGCCGAACGCATCGACAGCCATGGCTTACGGTGCCGTTGTTCGGCGCTTTCCGGGGGCCTCGGGGCGAATCTGTGGATAACTGCGGCCTTGTGAATAAGTCGTTCACCCGTGACGGTGCAAGCGCTCGCGCACGCCGCCAAACCGTCACACGCGCGTTACAATTGATGACGCAACGTTATTCTCTAGGGGAGGGTCGGACCCGTGATCGTGAGCACGAGAAGGCGCCACAGGCGGCCGGGGACTGGCGGCGAGCCGGGGAGAACCGCCCCCGGACATGCGACGACCCCCGCCGGGGGGGAGAGCGGGGGTCGTCTTTCCACGGCCGACTCGGGGGGGGAGGAGTCGGACCGGGATAGCACGGTCGCGAACGATCCGTGACTTCCATGGTGTACCCGAGAGCCTCCTCAGGCAAACCCACGCGCACCAGCGTACGCCGAATGGCGGGCTTTATGCTCGGGACGTGAAAATCCTGGCCCAGCCGCGGACGGCCGCCTTCTTCGATCTGGACAAGACCGTCATCGCGAAGTCGAGCGCCCTCACCTTCAGCAGGTCCTTCTACCAGGGCGGGCTCATCAACCGGCGCGGTGTGCTCCGCAGCGCCTACGCCCAGTTCGTCTATCTGCTCGGCGGAGCCGACCACGACCAGATGGAGCGGATGCGGCAGTACCTGTCGTCGCTCTGCCGAGGCTGGAACGTGAGCCAGGTCAAGGAGATCGTCGCGGAAACCCTCCACGAGGTGATCGATCCGATCATCTACGACGAGGCCGCCTCGCTCATCGAGCAGCACCACGCCGCCGGACGTGACGTGGTCATCGTCAGCTCGTCGGGCGCCGAGGTGGTCGAGCCCATCGGCGAGCTGCTCGGCGCGGACCGCGTGGTGGCCACCCGCATGGTGGTCGAACACGGTTGCTACACCGGTGAGGTCGAGTACTACGCGTACGGCCCGGCCAAGGCCGAGGCGATCGCCGCGCTGGCCGTCTCCGAGGGCTATGACCTCGACCGCTGCTACGCCTACAGCGACTCGGTCACCGATCTCCCGATGCTGGAGGCCGTGGGCCACCCGCACGCGGTCAACCCCGACCGGGGCCTGCGCCGCGAGGCCGTCGCGCGCGGCTGGCCGGTGCTGACGTTCGAACGTCCGGTGCGGCTGCGGCAGCGCCTGCCCGTACTCTCCATGCCGCCCCGGCCCGCGCTCGCCGCGGGCGCCGCCGTCGCCGCCGCGGCCTGCGCGGCCGGCCTCGTCTGGTACGCCAGCCGCCGCCGGATCCCGCGGCCGGGCCGCGTCCGTTTCACCACCGTTTGATGCCATGCGAGGCGCTTGAAGGCGAAAGTAAAATCTCGCACCGAACGCCCCGCTTTTCTTCCCGTTGTCGCCCGGCCGGAGTAGAAAGGACACGACGGCCCCTTCGGACCGGACACATGAACACCGGGCACCCACGCGTAGCCGACCCGCCAACCGGGCCAGCCGTTTCAGGGAAGCGGGACGAGTTCCCGCCCTGACCGGCCTGTATGGTGCACGCACTGATCACCCGGTGGACATGTCCGGCGGCGGCGTCGCGTGACGGCGACCCCGCCGCTTTCCGCGCCAGGTGCCGGGGCGTCAGGCCGCGCCGCGCTGCAGCGCCTCGCACACCGCGACCGACTCGCGCGCCCCCAGCTCGACCGCCCGCCCGCAGTGCGCGATCCAGCCCGCCACACCCTCCGCGGTCCCGGACGCGTAGCCGTCGAGCGCCGCGAGATACGCCTCCCGGCCCTGCTCCGCGTGGCCGACCTCGGACGGCGTCACGCCCTTGGGGTCGAGGCCGGCGCCGATCAGCACGATCCGCTCCGCCGCGCGGGCGACGAGCGCGTTGTGGGTGCCGAACGGCCGCAGCGCCAGCAGCTCGCCGTGCACAACGGCCGCCGTCACCAGCGCCGGGGCGCCCGGGCCGCGCACCAGGATCCGGCTCAGCGCGTCCAGCCGCGCCGCCACCGCCTCCGCGCCGGGCGCCGGCGTGGCGAGGCCGTCGAGACCCGGCTCGGTGACGGACTCGCCCGCCAGCCGGGGCCGGCCCACCGTGTCGTGCGGAACCGTTCCGCCGGCCGCGACCAGGTGCAGCCGGGCCAGGACCCGCAGCGGGGAGTCGCGCCAGACGCCGAGGAGCTGGCCGGCCTCGGCGGTCAGCCGCAGCGCG
Source organism: Streptomyces sp. URMC 129 (assembly GCF_051386415.1). Classification (NCBI taxonomy): domain Bacteria; kingdom Bacillati; phylum Actinomycetota; class Actinomycetes; order Kitasatosporales; family Streptomycetaceae; genus Streptomyces; species Streptomyces sp. URMC 129. The sequence goes on along the minus strand of NZ_JBPQTQ010000100.1, from coordinate 5,300 downwards.
GCGCCCACGGTCCTGGCCTCCTCCTCGGAGCCGAAGTCGCTGCGCCTGCGCACCTCTTCCAGCGCCCAGTCCGCGCCGGCCAGCGCGGCCGAACCGCGCGCCCCGCGCAGTGCCGCCTCGGCGGTGATCTCGGGGCTGCGGCGGCGCATCACCCGGTGCCCGTACACCCCGTCGACCGCCTTGCGCACGGCGTCGACGGCCGCGGCGACGCCGGGCAGCTCGGCGAGGGGGGCCAGGGGGTCGGTGGTCGTGTCGGCGTTGTTCGCACCCATGGGAGGAGCCTAGGCCCGCCGCGGCGCGCTGGAAGGACACGTCCGAGTGGACTTGTTCACTCCCGCGACGGGGCGGTCGCCGGACACCGATACCCTAATGAACATGAAGATCGCTTTCGTGGGAAAGGGAGGCAGCGGAAAGACCACGCTGTCCTCGCTGTTCATCCGGTATCTGGCGGCCCAGCGCATCCCGGTGACCGCGGTGGACGCCGACATCAACCAGCACCTGGGCGTCGCTCTCGGCCTCGATGAGGACCAGGCCGCCGCGATCCCGCCGCTCGGCGGGCGGCTGCCGCTCATCAAGGACTATTTGCGCGGCGACAATCCGCGCATCGCCTCCGCCGAGGCCATGATCAAGACCACACCTCCGGGCTCCGGCTCACGGCTGCTGCGGCTGGACGAGAACAATCCGGTCTTCGACGCCTGCGCCCGCCAGGTCCCCTTCGACGGCGGCGCGGCGGCCCGGCTGCTCGTCACCGGCCCGTTCACCGAGGACGACCTCGGCGTGGCCTGCTACCACTCCAAGACCGGCGCCGTGGAGCTCTGCCTGAACCATCTGGTGGACGGCCGCGAGGAGTACGTCGTGGTGGACATGACGGCCGGCAGCGACTCGTTCGCCTCCGGCATGTTCACCCGCTTCGACATGACGTTCCTGGTCGCGGAGCCGACCCGCAAGGGCGTGTCCGTGTACCGGCAGTACCGGGAGTACGCCCGGGACTTCGGGGTCGCGCTGCGCGTGGTGGGGAACAAGGTGCAGGGCCCGGAGGATCTGGAGTTCCTCCGTGAGGAGGTCGGCGACGACCTGGTCGTGACGCTGGGGCACTCGGACTGGGTGCGCGCCCTGGAGCGGGGCAGGCAGCGCCCGTTCGCCGAGTTGGAGCCGGTCAACGCGGCGGCGCTCCGCACCCTCCACGAGACCGCGGACGCCGCCTACGCCCGCCGCGACTGGGAGCGGTACACGCGGCAGATGGTGCACTTCCACCTGAAGAACGCGGCGAACTGGGGCAACGAGCGGACCGGGACGGACCTCGCGTCCCAGGTGGACCCGGAGTTCGTGCTGCGGGAAGAGGCGCCGAGCCCGCAGCCCGCCTGACGGCGACCGGCCCACCGGCCCACCGGCCCACCGGCCCACCGGCCCGGCCGGCCGGCCGGCCGGCCGAACCGGCCGGCGGCCCGACCCGCTCGAAGGGTCAGGCCGTCCCGCCGAGGAACGTCTCCCAGCCGCCCTCCGGGTCCTCGCCGACGCCCAGGGTCCGCAGCTTCTCCAGCACCTCCGGATCCTGGGCGTCGAGCCAGTCCACGAGCTGGCGGAACGACACGCAGTGCACCTCGTCGCGCGGGCACAGCTCCTTGATGACCTCCTCGACGGCGTCCATGTAGGCGCCGTCGTTCCAGTCCGCGAAGTGGTTGCCGACGATGAGGGGCGCGCGGTTGCCCTCGTAGGCCCGGTCGAAGGCGGCGAGCAGGCCTTCGCGCATCTGGTCGCCGTCGGCGGCGTTGACGTAGAAGTTGTAGTCCATGGACAGCGTCTCGAACGAGCGGCCCGGCACCGGGACCATCTGGAGCGGGATGTCCCAGACGCCTTCCCGCTTCTCCGGCCAGATCTGCAGGCCGCTGCCGCTGGAGTCGTAGCGGAAGCCCTCCTTCGCCGCCGCCTTCAGCAGGTTGTCCTGGCCCTCCAGGCACGGCGCCCGCCCGCCGACCAGCTCCTGCTCGTAGTCGAACGGCAGCGGTTCGAGGTCGTCGAAGCCCGTGGTGGTCTTCCAGTTCCGCACCATCCACCTGGCCTGGTCGATCTCGCTGCGCCAGTCCTCCACGGACCAGGAGGCCACCCCGCCCGGGCCGCAGAAGTGCCCGTTGAAGTGGGTGCCGATCTCGCTGCCCTCCAGCCACGCGGCGCGCAGCTGCTCCAGGGTGGCGGCGATGTTCTCGTCCTTGAGATAACCGATGTCCGACGCGCCCGGGGGCCGGCCGGGCGGACGGTAGGTGGTGCTCTCGGACTCCGGGAGCAGATACAGACCGGAGAGAAAATAGGTCATGTCCGCGTCGTATTTCTCGCCGAGCCGGCGGAAACGCGAGAACAGCTCATTGCCGTCCTCGCCCGCCCCGTCCCAGGAGAAGACGACGAACTGCGGCGGTTCCTCACCGGGCGCGAGCCGCTCCGCATTCGGCTGATGGGGCTGCCGTCCCGTGTAGGCGGTGGAGCCGTCCCCGATGAGCCGCACCTTGGACCGCTTTCGCTCCGTCTTCTCCGTACCGGCCTTCGCCTTCCCGCCCTTGCCCTCGGCCGATGGGGTGTCATCCCCGTCCGAACACCCGGCACCCGCGGCCATCACCGCCACGGCGAGCGCCACCGCGCCCATCGCCGCCCTGGTCGTCCGCTGCCGTCCTCCGCGCGCAGCAGTCATCGGTCCTCCCGCCACCCCACGAAGGGGATTCGTCCGGTCCTCACATCACCCGACAAACCTCCCTCCCAATCGTGAAAAAAGATGGAAGGACAAGAGTTTTAGATGATTAATTCGCTGGATCGGAGTAAAGCAGGCGGAGAAGGAGACACTGCACTGGCCGAGAGCTTTACGTGGCATTACTCTTCATTTACCAACACTTGAGAGTCGCGATACACGTCACTGACGGCTCTTCCGGATAGACCGATAGAACGGACGGAGACGGAAATGTCCGCCTGCGCCCCCTCTTCCTCTTCACGCTTGCGCGCCGACCTTTCGGCGTCCATCTCGGTGTTCCTCATCGCCCTGCCGCTCTCCCTCGGCATCGCTCTCGCCACCGGCGCCCCGCTCCAGGCGGGCCTGGTCGCCGCGGCCGTCGGCGGCATCGTCGCCGGAGCGCTCGGCGGAGCGCCGCTGCTGGTCAGCGGCCCGACCGCGGGCCTCACGGTGATCACCGCCGAGATCATCCAGCAGTACGGCTGGCGCGCGACCTGCGCCATCACCGCGCTGGCCGGGCTGACCCAGCTCGCCCTCTCCGCGCTGCGCGTGGCGCGGTCCGCGCTCATGGTCAGCCCCGCGATCGTGCACGGCATGGTCGCCGGCATCGGGGTCACCATCGCGCTCTCCCAGCTGCACATCGTCCTCGGCGGCGACCCCGAGAGCTCCGCCATCGAGAACGCGCGGCAGTTGCCCAGCCAGCTCGCCGGCCCCCACCTGGCCGCCATCGCCGTCGGCTCCCTCACCATCGCGGTGCTCCTGGTCTGGCCCCGGCTGCCCGGCCGGGCGGGCGCCACGGTCCGCAGAGCCGCCCCCGCCGCACTCGCCGCCGTCGTGCTGGCCACCTTCGTGCCGTGGGCCGCGGGGATGGACGTGCCCCGCGTCGACCTGCCGTCCTGGAGCAGCCACGCGCTGCCCGAGATGCCCGAGGGCCCGGTCCTCGGCCTGATCACCGCCGTCCTCACCATCACGCTCGTCGGCAGCACCGAGTCGCTGCTCTCCGCCGTCGCCACCGACAAGCTGGCGGCGGCCCGCCAGCGGGCGGGCGGGGCCCGCGTGCCCAAGGCCGACCTCGACCGCGAGCTGCGTGGCCAGGGCGCGGCCAACATGGTGTCCGGCCTGCTCGGCGGGCTGCCCGTCACCGGGGTCGCCGTGCGCAGCTCGGCCAACGTCGCGGCCGGTGCCGTCAGCCGCAAGTCGACCATCCTGCACGGTGTCTGGGTCCTCGTCTCCACCGGCGTGCTGGTCGGCATGCTCCAGCTCATCCCGCTGGCCGCACTGGCCGCACTGGTGATGGTGCTCGGCATCCAGATGGTCAACATCACGCACATCCGCAGCGTCACCAAGCACCGCGAGATCCTGGTCTACGCGGCGACCGCGACCGCCGTCACGCTGCTCGGCGTGCTGGAGGGCGTGGGGATCGGCATCGCGGTGGCGGTCGCGGTCGCCCTGCACCGTCTGGCGCACACCCGCGTCACGCACGAGCGGCTGCCGGACGGCGGTCACCAGGTGCGGGTGCGCGGCCAGTTGACGTTCCTCGCCGTGCCCAGGCTGAGCCGGGTGCTCAGCCAGGTCCCGGACGGCGCGGACGTCACCGTCGAGCTGGACGGCACGTTCATGGACCACGCCGCCTACGAGACGCTGCACGACTGGCAGGCGGCGCACGCCGCGCAGGGCGGGCGCGTCGAGGTCACCGGCAGCACCGGCGAGCCGATCGGGGACCCGGAGCACCGCTGCCGTCCCTGGCAGCCCTGGCGCAACCACCACTGCACCGGGGCCGCGCCGGCCGTGCGGGGCCGTCCCCGCCCGGAGCACGACCAGTTGCTCAGCGGCGTGCGGAACTTCCAGCGGACCACCGCGCCGCGCATGCGCGAGGAGCTGGCCCGGCTCGCGGCGGAGGGACAGCGCCCGTCGCAGCTCTTCCTCACCTGCGCCGACTCGCGCCTGGTCACCAGCATGATCACGTCCAGCGGGCCGGGCGACCTGTTCACCGTGCGGAATGTGGGGAATCTGGTGCCGCCGCCCGGCACCACCGAGTCCTCCGACCACTCCGTGGGCGCGGCCATCGAGTACGCGGTGACGGTGCTGCGCGTCTCCTCCATCACCGTGTGCGGGCACTCGGGTTGCGGCGCGATGCAGGCGCTGCACACCGCCGGGGAGGGGGACCGGGGCGAGGACCCCGCGATGAGCTCGCTGCAGCGCTGGCTGCGGCACGGGCGTCCCAGCCTTGAGCGGCTGCACCGGCGCTCCGGCCCGGTCCCGCGCATCGACGGCCGCCCGGCCGCCGACGAGCTGGAGACCCTCTGCCTGGCCAACGTGGTGCAGCAGCTCGACCACCTGGCCCTGCACCAGTGCGTGGCCGAGCGCCTGGCCGACGGCACGCTCGACCTGCGCGGGATGTACTTCGACGTCGGCGCCGCGCAGGCGTACGTGCTGAGCCGGCCCGTCGACGGGACCGACCCGGTGTTCACCGCCGTGCGGCCCGACGCCGCCGGGGAGGAAGCGGAGCGGGAGGAGATCCTGACGGTCTGACACGCCTCCTCGCCGCGGGGGGGGGGGGGGGGGGGGGGGGGGGGGGGGGGGGGGG
>NZ_JBPQTQ010000099.1:0-24457 GCF_051386415.1 Streptomyces sp. URMC 129 | reverse complement strand
CGTCGGGTGGGGGAGCTTGCGGGCCGCGGGGGTGCCGGTGGCCAGGGGAGGCGTCACATGGGTCAGTCTCGCGCGCGCGGAGGGGAGAGGTCTAGTCCACTCCGGGACGATCCCGTTCCGGTCCGGCGGAATGTGTGCGAGCGGTGTTGCCAAACCGCAATCACCGTTGCCCCCTGTGACGGTGAAGTGCGCGGCAAACTCTGGGGCGCGTGCGTCCCGCGGGACTCCGTTGACCAAGGAATACGCGAAGGGGAAGTGAACGTGCGACGTCGGCGATTCATGGGCGCCACCGCCGGGCTGACCGGTGTCCTCGGCCTGACCGCGACGGCGACGGCCTGCGGCGGCGACCCCGGGGACGGGGACGTGGTGCTGAAGCTCGTGGTCACCGAGTTCGCCGACCTCGTGGGCGGCGGCAGCGTCGAACAGTTCTGGAACGACGTGGCCGCCGACTTCCGGGAGATCAACCCGCACATACGGGTGGAGGTCTCGGCCATCCCGTACCGGTCCACCTACGAGGAGGTGGCCCGGATGATCGACGACGGCAACGCCCCGGACATCGCGCAGCTCTACATGTTCGCGGACTTCGCCCGTGCGGGCGAGCTCTACGACGCCAACGACCTGCTCACCATCCCGGTGCTGTCCGACTTCCCCTCCTCCATCGCCGCGGCGGGCGAGGTGCGGCGCGTCCAGTACGGGATGCCGTTCGTCGCGTACCTCCAGACCTTCTTCTGGAACAAGGCGCTCTTCGAGGACGCCGGTCTCGACCCCGATACCCCGCCGCGGGACTTGGAGGAGCTGCTGGACGCGGCCCAGGCGCTCCGTCGCGCGGGCGTCGAGTACCCGTACGGGCTCGCGCTCGGCCACGACGACGCCAACGGCGAGGCGCTGATGTGGATGCTCGCCGGGGGCGGCTCGCTCACCGACCCCACCGGCAGCTACACCATCGACTCGCCCGCCAACGTCTGGACGTTCACCTGGCTGCGCGACCGCCTCGTCGGCAGCGGCCTGACCGGCCCGACGGCCCCCGGCGACACCGCGCGCCACGACCTGTACCAGGCGTTCGCCGCCGGGCGGGTCGGGATGCTGACCGGGGACCCGTTCCTGACGGGCTTCGCCGAGGAGAGCGGCGTCGGCTACGGCACGGCCGCGATGCCCGGCCGGCGCGGCGCCAGCCTCTCCGTGATGGGCGACGCCTCCTGGCTGCTCGGCTTCAGGCAGCGCGGGAACCAGGAGCACATCGCGACGTTCCTGACCTACCTGTTCACCGAGCACCACAACGTCAGCACCTTCGCCGAGCGGTATCGCCTGCTGCCCGTCTCCACGCCCGCCGCGCAGACCATGGGGGAGAGCGACTCGCCGGAGAACCGGCGGCTGCGGCCGTTCCTGGACGAGCTGCCGGCCGCCACCTTCCTCCCGGCCGGCAAGGTGTCGTGGGCCACGGTCGCGCGCCTGATCTCCGACGGCATCGGGGAGACCGTGCGGCCCGACGGCGACGTCGAGGGCATCCTCGCCCGGATCCAGAGCGACGCGGACACCCTCGACCGGCAGGCGTAGAAAACGGCCGGAATCGACCACCTAAACTGCCCGGATGACCAGCGAGCACCACGACGACGGCGACGGCGCGGACGGACTGTCCGAAAGAGACCGCGCCGTCCTCGCCGTGGCGCGCGCCGCGTGGCCGGGCGCCGGTGCGAAGGAGCGGGCCATCCGCGAGCGCCTCGGAATCTCGCCCACCCGCTACTACCAGCTCCTCAACGCGCTGCTGGACGATCCGCGCGCCCTCGCCCACGACCCGGTGACCGTCAACCGTCTGCGCCGCCTCAGGGAGTCCCGCCGCGAGCGCGGCTGAGCGCGTCGGTAGGGTCGTGGACATGGGCAGCCTCCCCGTACCCACGACGGACGCCGGCCGCGCCGGCCTCGCGGCACTTCTCGATCAGCCCGGCCGGGCGCTGATCGCCCTGGACTTCGACGGCACGCTGGCCCCCATCGTGGCCGACCCCGAGCAGGCACGGCCCCACCCCGACGCGGTGCCCGCGCTGGCCCGGCTCGCCGGGCGGGTGGCCGCCGTCGCCATCGTCACCGGCCGCCCGGCCCGGGTCGCCGTGCGCCTCGGCGGCTTCGCGGACCACCCGGAGCTGGCCGGTCTGGTGGTGCTCGGCGCGTACGGCGCGGAGCGCTGGGACGCCGCCACCGGTGAGCTGCGGACCCCGCCGCCGCACGCGGGCGTCGCCGCCGCCCGCGAGGAACTGCCCGCGCTGGTCGCGGAGTCCGGCGCGTTCGTCGAGGACAAGGGCAACGCGCTCGCCGTCCACACCCGCCGCGCCCCCGACCCGGCGGACGCCTTCGCGGCCCTGCGCGACCCGATGGCGGCGCTGGCCGCCCGCCACCGCCTGACGCTGGAACCCGGCCGCCTGGTCCTGGAGCTGCGCCCGCCGGGCATGGACAAGGGCGCGGCCCTGACCGCCCTGGCCCGCGACACGAACGCGGCGGCGGTGCTCTACGCGGGCGACGACCTCGGCGACCTCGCCGCCTTCGAGGCGGTCGCGGGGCTCGCCGGGAGCGGCGTGCCGGGCCTGCGGGTGTGCAGCGGCAGCGCGGAGGTCGCGGAGCTGACCGCGGCGACCGACCTGACCGTCCCCGGCCCCGCGGGCGTCGCCGCCCTGCTGTCCACCCTGGCCGACCACATGAGCTGACCCCGGCGGCACCGGCGGCCCGGCGGCCCGGCGGCCGACCGGGCTCAGCCCTCCCGCAGGGCCGCGAGCTGGTCCAGGAACCAGGCCTGGGGCGGCAGGGCCGTCGCGGCGGCGGACAGCCGCTTCGCGCGCCGGGACCGCTCGTCCTCGGGCATCGACAGGGCCTCGTGGAGCGCCTCGGCGGTGGCGGCGATGTCGTAGGGGTTCACCAGCAGGGCGTCCTCGCCCAGCTCGGCCGCCGCGCCCGCCTCGCGGGACAGGACCAGGGCGCAGCCCTGCTCGGAGAGGACCGGGACCTCCTTGGCGACCAGGTTCATGCCGTCCCTGATCGGGTTCACCAGCGCCACGTCGGCCATCCGGTAGGCCGCCAGCGAGCGGGCGAAGTCGTCCTTGACGTGCAGCACCACCGGCGTCCAGCCGTCCGCGCCGAACGCCGCGTTGATCTCTTCCGCCACTCGGGTGACCTCGGCGGTGTAGTCGCGGTAGACGGCCAGGTCCTGCCGCGACGGGTACGCGAACGCCACGTGCGTCACCTTGCCGCGCCACTGGGGGCGGTCGGTCAGCAGCCGGCGGTAGGCGTACAGGCCGCGCACGATGTTCTTCGACAGCTCCGTGCGGTCCACCCGGACGATCGTCCTGCGGTCCCCGACCTGCTCGCGCAGCGCCGCCAGCCGCTCGTCCACGTCCGGGCGGAACGCCCGCTCCCGCAGGAAGGCGGCGTCCGCGCCCAGGCCGTGCACGCCCAGCCGCGTCGTGCGGCCCTCGTGGGTGACGGACAGCCCGTCGACCTCGGCGCCCAGCACGGCCGCGCAGCAGTCCGCGAACGCCCGCGCCCACCGCTCGGTGAGGAACGCGGCGCGGTCGGCGCCCAGGATGCCCAGCAGCACCTGGCGGGCGATCGCGTCCGGCAGCACCCGGTACAGCTCGGGCGGCGCCCACGGGGTGTGCGAGAAGTGCCCCACCCGCAGGTCGGGACGGCGCGCGCGGAGCAGCCCGGGGACCAGCGACAGGTGGTAGTCCTGCACGAGCACGGCCGAGCCCGGCGCGGCCTCCTCGGCCAGGGCGTCGGCGAAGGCCGCGTTGTACTCCTCGTACGCGGCCCACTGCTCCTCGAAGCCGGTGTCGAAGACGGGCTCCAGCGGCGTCTGGTACAGCAGGTGGTGGACGAACCACAGCACGGAGTTGGCGATGCCGTTGTACGCCGCGTGGAACGTGGCGGCCGGGATGTCCAGCATCCGCACCGCCTGGCCGCCCGTGTCGGCCGGATCCAGCCGGGCCCCGGCCCGGCGCGCGGCCTCGCGGTCGCCGTCCCCGAGCGCCGCGCACACCCAGGTGCCCGCGTCCCGGTCCAGCGCGCTCAGCCCGGAGACCAGGCCCCCGCCGCCGCGCTTGGCGGTGAGCGAGCCGTCCCCGGCCACCGCGTAGCTCACCGGACCGCGATTGGAGGCCACCAGCACGCTCATCGTCGGTCTCTCCGTCCACCAGGGGGGTGTCTCGGGCGGAGGCTAGCCAGTCCCACCTGTCAGGAAACGTGTGTTCTGTCACAGACGCCCCCGGTTTCACCCCTGTGGGGGCGGAACCGGGGGCGCGTGGCCGGTCGCCGGGGGAGTCCCGGGTGTCCTACGCGGCCTGGCGGGCGGCGTACTCGGGGATGGTGGCCATCGGGGGCCGCTCCTCCGCGTTGATCGGGTGCGTCAGCGGGGCGAAACCGCCGTCGTCCGTGCGTTCGAACTGGGTGAGCCCGAGCCGGATGGGCATCACCGAGCCCGGCAGCCGGCTCTGCGCGGTGCGCATGATCGCGGCGGCCATCCGGCCCAGGGCCTGGCCGTCCTGGTGCCGGTGCTTGCGCACGCCCACGTCGACCTGGGCGAGGGCGTCCAGGCCCGCCAGGTTGAGCGTGTCGATGAGCAGCCCGAGCTCCACGCCGTACCCGACGGGGAACGGGAGCCGCTCCAGCAGCGAGCGGCGGGCCGCGTACTCACCGCCGAGCGGCTGGACCACGCCCGCGAGCTGCGGCCAGTGCAGGTTGAGCAGGGGGCGGGCGACCAGCTCGGTGACTCTGCCGCCCTGCCGGGCCTGGGAGGGCTGATCACCCAGGGGCCGGTCGTACATCGCCTTCACGAGCTGCACGCTCGGCTCCGTGAGCAGCGGGCCGAGGATGCCGGAGACGAATCTGGAGTCGAAATCCTTCAGGTCGGCGTCGACGAAACAGACGATCTCGCCGCTCGTGGCCAGCAGCGAGCGCCACAGCACCTCGCCCTTGCCCGGGACGGTCGGCATCCGCGGCAGGATCTCGTCGCGGTGCACGACCTTGGCGCCCGCCGCGGCGGCCACCTCGGAGGTGCGGTCGGTGGAGCCGGAGTCCACCACCATCAGTTCGTCGATCAGTGGCACGTCCTCCATCAGGTCACGCCGGAGCGCTTCCACGATGGCACCGACGGTCGCCTCCTCGTTCAGCGCGGGGAGGACCACGCTGATGCTGCCTGCCGCGCCTGCTGCCCGCTTCGCGTTCAACAGCTGCGGCATAGAGCGGTCAGCGGCGTCCCAGGACCGGCGGCTCAGCCACTCCTCTGCCTCTTCCAGCACGAATGTCGCTCCTGTTCGCGTTCGGCCATATTTACTCCGTATGGCCGTATCTGCCCCTTCCTGGCGGAGTCCGAACCCGACGGGACCAGGTTTCTTTCTGTGATGTCGCGGTCCCTTTCCTTGTCTCGCGGATCGGACGGCCCGGGCCATTGTGCGGGCCGTCCGTTACAGTCTCGAACAGCGCAGGTGTCCTCCGCATATCGGGAAGCCGCGCATACAACCACATACCGCTCATCCAGAGGGGCAGAGGGAACGGCCCGTTGAAGCCCCGGCAACCCTTCCGCCGGTCTCGTGACGATTCGAGGCTCCCGGTGGGGAAGGTGCCAAATCCGTCCTGCGGCGAGAGCCGCCGCGGGGAAGATGAGGAGAAGGGCCTCCGCACATGTCTGTGCTCACAGCGACCGGCGCCGATCGCGCCGCCACCCCCGCCATCGACCTCGGCCCCGCCGTGGCGTTGTCCTGCCGGGAATGCGGCGAGAGGTTCGGACTCGCCCCGATCTTCGCCTGTGCGTCCTGTTTCGGGCCGCTGGAGATCGCGTACGACCTTCCCAGCGGCGACCCCGAGGCGCTGCGGCGCCGGATCGAGGCCGGTCCGGCCAGCATCTGGCGTTACGCTCCGCTGCTGCCCGTGCCCGCCGACGTGGCGGACAAGCCCAACCTGAACCCGGGCTGGACCAAGCTCGTCAAGGCCGACCGGCTCGCCGCCGAGCTGGGCGTCACCGGCGGCCTGTACGTGAAGGACGACTCCGGCAACCCCACGCACTCGTTCAAGGACCGCGTGGTGGCCAACGCCGTGGAGGCCGCCCGCGCCTTCGGCTTCACCACGCTCTCCTGCTCCTCCACGGGCAACCTGGCCGGCGCGGTCGGCGCGGCGGCGGCCCGCGCGGGGCTGCGCTCGTGCGTCTTCATCCCGCACGACCTGGAGCAGGGCAAGGTCGTCATGGCGGCCGTGTACGGCGGCGACGTGGTCGGCATCCAGGGCACGTACGACGACGTGAACCGCTTCTGCAGCGAGCTGATCGGGGACCCGGCCGGCGAGGGCTGGGGCTTCGTGAACGTCAACCTCCGCCCCTACTACGCGGAGGGCTCCAAGACCCTGGCCTACGAGATCTGCGAGCAGCTCGGCTGGCGGCTGCCGGACCAGCTGGTGGTGCCGATCGCCTCCGGCTCCCAGCTCACCAAGATCGACAAGGGGCTGAAGGAGCTGATCGCCACCGGCCTGGTGGAGGAGAAGCCGTACAAGATCTTCGGCGCCCAGGCGGCCGGCTGCTCGCCGGTCTCGCAGGCGTACAAGGCCGGCCACGACGTGGTGCGGCCGGTGCGGCCGGACACGATCGCCAAGTCGCTGGCGATCGGGAACCCGGCGGACGGCCCGTACGTGCTGGACATCGCCCGGCGGACGGGCGGCGCGGTCGAGGACGTCACGGACGAGCAGATCGTGGACGCCATCCACCTGCTGGCGCGCACCGAGGGTGTCTTCGCGGAGACCGCGGGCGGGGTGACGGTCGGGGTGACCAGGAAGCTCATCGAGTCCGGTGCCCTCGACCCCTCGCTGACGACGGTCGTCCTCAACACCGGCGACGGCCTGAAGACTCTGGACGCGGTGGACTCCACCGCTCGTCCCTCCGCCATCATCCGTCCGAATCTTGACGCGTTCCGAGAGGCTGGCCTCGCATCATGAGCGTTACCGTCCGCATTCCGACCATCCTGCGCACGTACACCGACGGTAAGGCGGAGGTCGCCGCCGAGGGCGCGACGCTCGGCGACGTGCTCGCCGACCTCGACCGCGCCCACCCGGGCATCGCCGCCCGGGTCCTCGACGAGGACGGCAAGCTGCGGCGATTCGTCAACGTTTATGTGAACGACGACGACGTCCGCTTCACGGAAGGTCTGAAGACGCCCACCCCGGACGGCGCAGGCGTCTCGATCATCCCGGCCGTCGCGGGCGGCTGACGGCCCGTCCTTCACCGCGGCTCCACGACCGCCCCCGCGACCCCGGTCGCGCGGGGCGGTCGGCCACGACGTGGCGCTAGAGTGGCCCTGGTCTCATCCCGTACGTGTGCCACCCGCATATGAATTCTCGTCACTTCGCACTAAGAATGCGATGAAAATCGGTGCACCAATTGTCGGGTTAGCACTTTTGGGTAGGCAAAAAACATTCAACTTTCAGCTAATTTGCGGTCTTTGCCCGTTCTGGGTGGCCAAGAATTCTCTCCCGAATGGCCTGTTGCACTGGGCGTCCGTCCAGATACATTCAGCGGCGGTCGACGCGTTCCGGCGCACACCCCCCAACCGCCAGGGGGTGGGGTCTGAGAGGTCTGACCCGGGCCCGCGAAGTGCGGTCCCGTGAAAGGGCCAGCAAAATGGGGAGTTAGGAATGGCTCAGGGCACCGTCAAGTGGTTCAACGCGGAGAAGGGCTACGGCTTCATCGCGGTCGACGGTGGTGCGGACGTGTTCGTCCACTACAGCGCGATCCAGATGGACGGCTACCGCACCCTGGAAGAGGGACAGCGGGTGGAGTTCGAGATCTCGCAGGGACAGAAGGGGCCACAGGCCGACATGGTCCGAGTGACCGCCTGAACCGCCGACCGTACCGCGGCTCGTCACCAGGGCCCGCACCCGAGACTCGGGTGCGGGCCCTGGCCATGTCCCCGCCCCCCACGCCTGCCTGCTTGCACTCTCGGGGGCCGAGTGCTAATCATGGGCTTAGCACTCGGAAGGTGAGAGTGACAAGCAAGGACCGGTTCGGTGAGGTCCACGGGCCGGGCGGAGCAAGGAACCGCCCGGCCGGGGACCGTCCGTCGCGGGCGCCAGCGCGGTCCGGAGCAATCCACCCCCGGTTTGGGAGGACCACTTCACATGGCCAAGATCATCGCGTTCAACGAGGAGGCGCGGCGCGGCCTTGAGCGCGGGATGAACCAGCTCGCCGACGCCGTCAAGGTCACGCTCGGCCCCAAGGGCCGGAACGTCGTGCTGGAGAAGAAGTGGGGCGCCCCCACCATCACCAACGACGGTGTCTCGATCGCCAAGGAGATCGAGCTCGAGGACTCGTACGAGAAGATCGGCGCCGAGCTGGTCAAGGAAGTAGCCAAGAAGACGGACGACGTGGCCGGTGACGGCACGACCACCGCGACCGTCCTGGCGCAGGCGCTGGTCCGCGAGGGTCTGCGCAACGTCGCCGCCGGCGCCAACCCGATGGCGCTGAAGCGCGGCATCGAGGCCGCGGTCGAGAAGGTCTCCGAGGCCCTGCTGAACCAGGCCAAGGAGGTCGAGACCAAGGAGCAGATCGCCTCGACCGCCTCCATCTCGGCCGGCGACACCCAGATCGGTGAGCTGATCGCCGAGGCCATGGACAAGGTCGGCAAGGAAGGCGTCATCACCGTCGAGGAGTCGCAGACCTTCGGTCTCGAGCTGGAGCTCACCGAGGGCATGCGCTTCGACAAGGGCTACATCTCCGCCTACTTCGCGACCGACATGGAGCGCATGGAGGCCGAGCTCGAGGACCCGTACATCCTCATCGTCAACTCCAAGGTCAGCGCGGTGAAGGACCTGCTGCCGCTGCTGGAGAAGGTCATGCAGTCCGGCAAGCCGCTGCTGATCATCGCCGAGGACGTCGAGGGCGAGGCCCTGTCCACCCTGGTGGTGAACAAGATCCGCGGCACCTTCAAGTCCGTCGCCGTCAAGGCGCCGGGCTTCGGCGACCGCCGCAAGGCCATGCTCGGCGACATCGCGATCCTCACCGGCGGCCAGGTGATCTCCGAGGAGGTCGGCCTCAAGCTGGAGAACGCGACGCTCGACCTGCTCGGCCGCGCCCGCAAGGTCGTCATCACCAAGGACGAGACCACGATCGTGGACGGCGCCGGCGACAGCGAGGCGGTCCAGGGCCGGGTCAACCAGATCCGCGCCGAGATCGACTCCTCCGACTCGGACTACGACCGCGAGAAGCTCCAGGAGCGCCTGGCGAAGCTGGCCGGCGGCGTGGCCGTCATCAAGGCCGGTGCCGCCACCGAGGTGGAGCTGAAGGAGCGCAAGCACCGCATCGAGGACGCGGTGCGCAACGCCAAGGCCGCCGTCGAGGAGGGCATCGTCGCCGGTGGTGGCGTGGCCCTGCTCCAGGCGTCCAGCGTCTTCGAGAAGCTGGAGCTGGAGGGCGACGAGGCCACGGGTGCCGCGGCCGTCAGGCTGGCGCTGGAGGCCCCGCTGAAGCAGATCGCCGTGAACGCCGGCCTCGAGGGCGGCGTCGTGGTGGAGAAGGTGCGCAACCTGACCCCGGGCCACGGCCTGAACGCCGCGACCGGTGAGTACGTGGACATGCTGGCCTCGGGCATCATCGACCCGGCCAAGGTCACGCGCTCCGCGCTGCAGAACGCGGCCTCCATCGCGGCTCTGTTCCTGACCACCGAGGCCGTCATCGCCGACAAGCCGGAGAAGGCCGCCGCCGGTGCGGGCGACGCGGCCGGCGGCATGGGCGGCGGCATGGACTTCTGAGTCCGCGCCACGCCTTCCCGGCACCGCCGGACAGGTGAAGAGGGCGGCACCCCCACCGGGGGTGCCGCCCTCGCCGTTTTCTCGTGGTGCGGTGGTGCGAAGAGCGGGAGTCAGGCGATCAGAGGGTGATGCCCAGGGTCGCCAGCAGGTGCAGGAGGGCGTCCACGGTCGGCTGGACTCCGAGGTCGACCTCCGCGGCCGAGGCCGAGCCCGCCGAGCCCAGCAGGGCGATGCCGGTGATGATCCCGACGGTGGCGGCGGCCTTGACTCCGAAGCTGCGCATGTTTCGCACGGTGTCTCCCTTTCACAGTGGGGGTTGAGTGAGACGCCTGAAACGATGGTCTGTTGGTGTTACCGGCAGATGAAATGAGCCATGATCGCAGCCGCAAACCGCCCATTCGATGGATATGCGTCTACCGATGCTGACGTATCGGCCACGTGGTGCAAAAAAGTGGCTAAGCGCGGCCCGCCGCCGACAGCGCCGCGCGCAGGTGGCCGCGGGATTCGGTCAGCAGCCGGCCGGCGGTCGGGGCGTCGACCCCGCCGAGAATGGTCAGGATGGCGTGCTTCACCTCGCCGCCGGTCGCCGTCAGGGCGGACTCGATCACCTCGTCCGGCGCGCCGGTGGCCAGGCGCACGATGCGGCGCGAGCGGGCGCGCAGCTTCTCGTTGGAGGCCCGCACGTCCACCATCAGGTTCCCGTAGGTCTTGCCGAGCCGGATCATGCTGATGGTCGAGATCATGTTGAGCACGAGCTTCTGCGCGGTGCCCGCCTTCAGCCGGGTCGAGCCGGCGATCAGCTCGGGACCCACGACCACCTCGATGCCGTGCTCGGCGGCGGCGGCCAGCGGCGAGCCCGCGTTGCACGACAGCCCGATGGTGAGCGCGCCGCGCGCCCTGGCGTGCTCCACCGCGCCGACCGCGTACGGCGTGCGCCCCGAGGCGGAGATGCCGACGACCACGTCCTCCGGCGCGAGGCCGTGCGCGTCGAGGTCGGCCGCCGCCAGCGCCCGGCTGTCCTCCGCGCCCTCCACCGCCGCGACCACCGCCGCCGGGCCGCCCGCGATCAGGCCGACGACCTCCCCGGGCGCGGTGTTGAACGTGGGCGGGCACTCGCTGGCGTCCAGCACCCCCAGCCGCCCGGCCGTGCCCGCGCCCAGGTAGAGCAGCCGGCCGCCGCGCGCCATGCGCTCGGCCGCCGCGTCGACGGCGGCGGCGATGCGGGGCAACTGGGCGGCCACGGCGCCGGGGACGGTCGCGTCCTCGGCGTTCATGGCACGGGCGATGTCGAGCGTCGAGCGCTGGTCGATCTCGGCCAGCTCGGGTCGGTACGCCTCGGTCGTCAGCGATTCGAACTCGGTGGACATGAGGGGGCTCTCTCGGGGGGTGCGTGGGGGGCCGCGGGGTCAGCGTTCCCGCGGGGCATGGCGGTGCGCCAGCGCCTCGTAGCTGGCGTGCAGCGCGGGGGCGGCCACGTCGTAGGTGCGCTGGGCGACGCCGATGAACAGGCAGTCCACCACCAGGAGCTGGCTGGTGCGGCTGGACATGGCGGCCGGGCGCAGCTCGCTCTCCCGGGCCGTGGAGGTGGTCAGCACGTGGTCCGCGTAGTGCGTGACCTCGCCGTCCGGGCGGCCGGTCACGGCGACGGTGGTGGCGCCGCGGTCGAAGGCGGCCCGGAGCGGCTCGATGACGTCCACCGTGCGGCCGGAGTGGGTGATGGCGACGGCGACGTCCCCGGTGCGCAACTGGACCGCGGTGGTGACGGCCAGGTGCGGATCGGTGTGCGCGTGGGCGACGAGCCCGATGCGCAGCAGCTTCTGGGCCAGGTCCTGGGCGACGAGCGAGGAGGCGCCGATGCCGTAGACGTCGATGCGGCGGGCGGCGGCCAGCGCGGCGACGGACGCCTCCAGCTGGGCGATGTCGAGGGCGCTCGCCGTGTCGGTGAGGGTCTGCCGCTCGTCCGCGGCGAGCTTGGCGACGACGTCGCGGAGCGGGTCGTCCACCGAGATGTCGGCGGTGACGGCCGGGGCGGCGCCGGACGCCTGCTGGGCGGCGAGCCCGGCGAGGGCCAGGCGCAGGTCCCGGTACCCGGGGTACCCCAGGAGGCGGGCGGTGCGCACGACGGTGGCCTCGCTGGTGCCGGTCCGCTCCGCGAGGCCGGTGACGGTGAGCGCGGCGCAACCGGCCGGGTCCCCGGCCACGGTCTCCGCGACGCGCTGCATGGAACGGGTCATGGACGGCGCCATGGTGCGCACCTTCGCGGCCAGCGCGCCCGGCTCGGGTGGAGCGGGCCGGGGCGCGACGGCGACGGGACGGGATCTGCCGGCCCGGCGGACGGAATTTTCCTTCATCGCACTCCTCACGGACGAAACCTATTTTCGGCCCCGGGGTCCGTCAAGGTCGCCGGGCCGCCGGGACGGGTGGGAGATCCTCCGGCCTTCGTTCCCTCCGGAGTTCTGGTCCAATGGTCGGTATGGAACAGCCGACTTCGGAAGACGCCGTACACCGCGGCAGGGCCCTGGTGCTGGCCGATCTGGCGGCGGACGACGTGGCCGGGCCGGAGGAGGTCTCCCTGCTGGAGGAGGCGGTGTCCCACCGGCGCTGGTGGTGCGGCCAATGGCCGCCCGGCGCGCCCTACGTGCCGGGGCTGCTGGCGCAGGACATGCAGGACGCGCTGCTGGCCCGGCGCGGGCGCTGGCCGCTGTGCCCGGTGTGCGCGGCGGACGACCCGCACGCGCTGGACGTGGAGCCGGAGCTGGGCGAGGACCCGCACTGGGTGTGCGGGCGGACCGGGCAGGTGGTGGCCGCCGTGGGCTCGCTGGTGAGAGCCCGCCGGTGACCGTCTACATCGATCCGCCCACCTGGCCCGGGCACGGCCGGATGTGGTCGCACCTGGTCAGCGACGAGTCGCTCGCGGAACTGCACGCCTTCGCGGCCCGGCTCGGCGCGCCGCCGCGCGCGTTCGAGCGCGACCACTACGACGTGCCCTCCGAGTGGTACGCGACCGCCGTCGCCCTCGGGGCCGTCGAGGTGGACAGCCGTGAACTGGTCGCCCGGCTGCGGGCGGCCGGGCTGCGGCGCAGGAAACGCCGTGTCTGACGCCCCTCCCCGGCGTCAGACGACGTAGATCCCCGCCCGCGCGGCGCGGGCCGCGGCCTCGGCGGCGCGGTCGGCGCTCTCCTCGTCCAGCGGCCCGCCGCTCGCCAGCAGCCGGAAGTACAGCGGCGCCGACACGGCCCTGATCACCTCGCGGGCGTCCGTGCCTCTGGGCAACTCGCCGCGCTCCACGGCCTGTTCGACGCAGGGCGCCCACTCGTCGACGCGGACGGCGTAGAACCGGTGCAGCGCCTCGGCGGTGCGGCTGTCGCAGGTGGCGGCGGCTATCACGGCCTTGAACAGCGCGCCCTGGCGGGGGTCGGCGAGGGTGCCCCTGACCATGTGGGCGTGGGCCCTGAGGTCCTCCAGCAGCGAACCGGTCCCCGTGCGGGGTCGCGACCGCTCGGCCAGCTCGGTCAGCAGGTCCGCGACGAGCCCGGTGACCGTGCCCCAGCGGCGGTAGACCGTCGTCTTGCCCACCCCGGCGCGGCGCGCCACGTCCGCGAGGTCGAGGTGGGCGAAGCCCTGCTCGGCCAGGGCCTCCCCGGCGGCGTCGAGGACCGCGGCGCGCACGCGGGCCGTCCGGCCGCCGGGGCGGACGGTGCCGGGCTCGGCGGGCCCCGTCGCCCGCTCCCGTTCCCGCAGGTCATCAGTCATCAAAGGGCCTCCAGTCGGCTCGGCTTCTCTCCGGGGCTCCTCCGCCCCCTCCCCGGAGAGACGCAATCGGGGCCGGAATACCTGACTGCCAGTCATCCGGGGCCGGACGCGCCCCCCTCCCGCGCGGGCCGGGTACCCCGGGTGACACAGTGGACGGTCAGGGCTGCCGCCGCCCGGCGCGGCACCGTCCACCGTGGAACGGCAAGGATCCGCCTCATGTCAGACCCAGAGCCAGAGCCAGGCCCGGACCCGGGCGCAGCTCCGGAGCCGGAGCCGGTGGTTGTCCCGGAACGGGAACTCAACGCCACGGCGGCCTCGTTGCTCGGCTTCCTGCACGCCGGGGAGGCCAGCGGCTATGAACTCGTCGGCATAGCCCAGGAGTTGATCGGGGACTTCTGGTCGCTGACCCGCAGCCAGGTCTACCGGGAGCTGTCCGCCCTCGCGGACCGGGGACTGGTGGCGGCGGGCCCGGCCGGGCGCAGGGCCCGCCGGCCGTACGCCATCACCGACGAGGGCCGGGCCGCGTTCGCGCGCTGGCTCGGCCGGGCGCCGGAGCCCGAGCAGATCCGCTACCCGCTGCTGCTCACCGTCTCGTTCGGCGCGGCGCTTCCGCCGGGCCGCCTGCGGGAGTTCGTGGCCGGTCACCGGGCCGCGCACGAACGGCGGCTCGCCGACTACCTGGTGAGGGCCGGGGACGGCGGACTCGACCCGCACCAGCGGGCCACGCTCGCCTTCGGCATCCGCTACGAGCGGGCGGTGCTGGCCTGGATGGACGAGCTGCCGTCGATCCTCGGCGGCGGGACGGACGCCGGGGACCAGGTGTAGAAGAGGTGCGGGAGCGCGAAGCCCGCCGGGAAACGGGTCACGCCCTCGCCGGTGCGCCGCCCGCCCATCCGCTCGTAGAAGCCGATCGCCGGGGCGTTGTCGCGCAGCACCTCCAGGAACACGTCCCGGCCCGGGTGCGCCGTCGCGGCCCAGGCCAGGGAGTGCGTCAGCAGCGCGCGGCCGATCCCGGCGCCGGTGTGGCCCGGCCGGGCGTGCAGATTGTCCAGGAGAACGCGGCCGTCCGGGACGGGGAAGAGATGGGCGAACCCGTAGAGCCCGTCCGCCGCGCCGTCCCCGGCCGGGCCGGTCGCCAGGAACAGCGCCGAACCGGCGGCCGGTTCCGCCGCCTGCGCCCGCCAGTCCGCCAGCAGACCGGCCTCCACGGGCCCGGCCAGGAACGCGTCCGGCATGATCCCCGCGTACGCCGTCCGCCAGCTCGCCGCGTGCAGCGCCGCGACCCGGTCGGCGTCGGCGGGCGTACCGGTTGCGATGGTGATGCGCATGACCGCGAGCATCGCACGCGAACGGGAACGGACGCGAACGGAAATGGACGCGAACGCGGCGCGCCGTTCCGTGGCGCGGTGCACTCCCGCGCAAGAAAGTGTCGCCCCACAGCTAACGACACGACCGCGCCGCCGCGGCATGCTCAGAAGCGAGCCGCGGAAGCAGGAGCGGACGGGCGAGACGGCGCCAAGGCGCCGCCCAGGCCCACCGCCCGGGGCCCCGGGGACTGACCACCCCCGGCGGCCACGGCTCGGCCGACTGGCCGGCGCGTCGGGACAACGGGGGCGATGCGCCGGTCCTCAGGGGGAAGGGAGCGGGAGCGGCGGACAGGCCGCTCCCGCTCTCTCCTGTTCTCTCTCCCGCGCCTGTGTTCTCTCTCCGGTGCCTGCCCGGCGCCGTCCGGGAGACTCAGCGCCGGACCGCGCCCAGCGCCTGCTGCCGGAAGTCCCGGGGCGGAACGCCGTACGCCGCGCGGAACGTGCGGCTGAAGTCGGCCGCGTTGGGGAAGCCCCAGCGGGCCGCGATGGCGTGGATGGGCATGCCGCGCAGCGCGTCGTCGGACAGCGCGCGGCGGATGTGCTCCAGCCGCTGGCGCCGGATGAACGCCGCGACCGTGGTGCCCTCCGTCTGGAACAGCTTGTGCAGGTAGCTCACCGAGATGTGGTGCGCGTCCGCGACGGTCTGCGGCGACAACTCCGGGTCGGCCAGGTGCTCCTGGACGAACGTCCGGATGCGCAGCAGCAGTGTCCTGGCCCGCGACTCCGGCGTCACCGCCTCCCCGGCGGTCAGCAGGTGCCCGAACAGCGCGGACACCAGGTCGACGGCCACGGTCCCGAGCCTCGGCCCGTCCGCCGGGCCGAAGGAGCCGGTGTCCGAGGTCAGCCCGCTGAGGAACTTCTCCAGCAGGGCGCCGAATCCCTCGTCCACCGGGATGCGCCGCCCGAAGAGCCGCTCCACCCGGGCCGGCGGCAGCGACAGCAACGACTTGGGCACCACCATGCACAGCGACTGGTACGGCCCGGCGCCCTCCGGCGTGTGGAAGGCGGACATCGCGACGCGCGCCGGGTCGTGCACGTACATCCCGCCCGCCGGGGAGACCGCGTCCACGCTCTTCCGCTCGGTCCACTCGGTGCGCACGATGCCGTTCTGCACCAGGGAGAGCTGGTAGATGTCCGAACCGGCCGCGAACGGCGTGGTCGGGGTCCGGTGCACCTGCATCGGCAGGAACCGCTTGTGCGACACCTGGACGGCGCCCAGTTGCAGGTAGCGCTCATGTGCCCAGTAGTCGTCGGCGTGTTCGCTTCTCGCGTCGTAGAACTCCCGCACCATGCCCCGGAAGCGCTCGAAGCGCTCCTCGCGCGGCAGATCGTCGCTGCGGAAGGCGGTCTCGATCATCTGGGAAGCCAGCTCCCTTCTGCTGGGCGCGCGTGCGACCCGCGTTGACCGCACGCAAGGACAACGCCCGGACGCCGTGCGGAACTTCCGGCCGCGCGACGCCAGTGCACTCCTGGGCAAGAAACAGTGGACGCGCTGCTAAGGACTCCGTCCCGCGGGTCCGCCATGCTGTGAGCATGTCGCCGGGAGGCGGCACGGCCTCCACGGTGACCGACGTGGAGCGCCGAGGAGGTGGCGTGTTGGCAGCACTTCGGCCCTTCACGAGAGTTCCCGGGGCCGGCCTCTCCTCGGACGTGCGGTGACGCACAGGGACGGGTCGGCGCGTCGTGATCAACGGGGGCGATGCGTCGGCCGTACATGGGGAGGGGAGCGGAAGCCGTGGACCACCACGCTTCCGCTCCCCACCCGTGCGCGGGGCGCCCCGGCGTCTCAGCCATCGGACCCCAGCGCGTGCCGCCGGTAGTCCCGCGGCGGGACGCCGTACGCCGCCCTGAACGCCCGGCTGAAATCAGCGGAGTTCGCGAAGCCCCAGTGCGCGGCGATGGCGTGGATCGGCGTGTTCCGCAGCGCCGCGTCCGTGAGCGCGCGGCGGGCCCGCTCCAGCCGCTCGTGCCGGATGAACGCCGAGACCGTGGTGCCCTCGGTCCGGAACAGCTTGTGCAGGTAGCTCACCGAGATGTGGTGCGCCTCGGCGACGGTCTGCGGCGTCAGGTCCGGGCTGGCCAGGTGCCGTTGGATGAACGCCCGGATGCGCAGGGTCAGCGCCCGGGACCTGGTCTCGGGCGGGAGCGCCGACTCGGCCGTCAGCAGGCTGCCGAACAGGGCGCCCACCAGGTCGACCGCGATCGTGCCCAGCCTCGGTCCGTCCTCCGGGCCGAACGAGGCGCTGTCGGTGGCCAGTTGACGGAGGAACGTGGTGAGCATCGCGCCGAACCCGCTGTCCACGGGCAGCCGTTCGCCCAGCAGCCGGTCGACCCGCCCGGTCGGCAGCGTCAGCAGCGACTTGGGGACGCTCAGCCCGATCTCGTGATACGGCCGCGTCTCGTCCTGCGCGCGGAACGACACCGCGCGCACCCGCGAGATGTCGTGGACGTACAGCCCGCCGGGCCGCGTGGAGAAGTCCCCGTGCGTGAAGGCGGTGTGCACCCGGCCCTGGAGCGGGAACGCCAGCTCGTACGTGTCGGGGCCGAAGCCCGGCTCGGCGCGGGACACCCGGGTGAGGTCCATCGGCAGATAGGTCTTGGTGCTCAACTGCACGGCGCCCAGGGCGAAGAAGCGCTCGCAGGCGAAGAACTGATCGGCGTGGTCGCTGGTCAGCTCGAAGACGCCCTTGTAGCGGCCGTGGCAGTAGTCGAAGCGTTCCCTCCGGGGCAGATCGTCACTCTGGAACGTGCGCGCGAGCATGTCCACAGCAAACCCCCTCCGGGTACACGCCCAGTCAACTCCTGATAAACGTCTCGTGCGGCGTCCACCGGGGCCGTGAGCGGGACCGGGACCGGGACCGTGACCGGGACCGTGCCGGGGACCGGGGCGCCATGAACGGTCGGAACAGGGAGATGACCCGAGGGTAGCCGCTCGTGTCGCTCCGCGCACGACGTCCCGGTGATCCCCGCACGACGGCCCCGGGTGTGGCGGTCCCGAGGGACCGTGACCGGCCACTTCCCGCATCCCCCGGCGGACGACTACCGTGGGCCCACTCTGCCAGCAGGAAGGGTGGTCGGCGATGGCAACGGCGGAAGGCGCGTTCCCGCACAACCCCTGGCGCGAGCTGCCGTCCGCCCTGGCCGGACTGCTGCGGCCACGCGTCGGCGACATCGGGAGCGAGATCATCGGCACGGTCCAGCGCGAGGTGGCCGTCTACCGGCAGCCGCTGGACTCCGCCCTGGGGCGCGACGTCGTCCAGGCCACGCGCCGGTCGCTGGAGCAGTTCGTGGAGCTGACCGAGGATCCGCTGGCGCCGCAGGACCGGCACGCGGAGTTCTTCCAGCGGCTCGGCCGGCGCGAATACCGCAACGGGCGCACCACCGACCATCTCCAGGCCGCGTACCGGGCGGGCGCGCGGGTGGCCGCCCGCTGGTACACGTCGGTCGCCCGCGCCGGCGCGTTCTCCGCGGACGTCGCGTTCACGCTCAGCGACGCCGTGCTGGTCCACATCAGCGCCCTGTCGAACGAAGCGGTCCGCGGCTACACGGCGGCCCTGGGGCACAACGACAGTGACACGGCGCTCGCCCGCCAGGCGCTGGCCAAGCGGCTGCTGGACCCCGCGCCCGCCTCTCCCGCCTCCGTGGCCTCCTCCGCCTCCGTTCCGGAGACCCTGGAACTCCTCGCCGCCCGCGCGCGCTGGCCCTGGCCGGAGCGCGTCGCCTGCGTCGTGGCCCCGGCCGCCGCGCAGGCGCCGACCGACCTGGAGGACACGACCCTGACGCTGTGGCGCGGCGGGGTCCTGTACCTGGTGGTGCCCGAGCCGGACAGCGGCGACCGGCTGAACCGGCTGCGGCGGTCCTTCGCGCAGGGCACGGCCGCCATCGGCCCGGCCGTGCCGCCCGAGGACTGCGCGATCTCGCTGCGCTGCGCCCGCCTGGCCCTGCGGCTCCTGCCGGGCACGCCCCGCGGCGGCCCCCGGGGCGTCGTCGACGCCTCCGACCACCTCTCCGCCCTGCACCTGCTCAGCGGGGCGTCCGTCGGCAACCTCCTCGCGGAGCGCGCGCTGGCCCCCCTGCGGGGCCTGACCCCGGGGAAGGCGGCCCGGCTGGCCGAGACGCTCGACGCGCTGCTCATGTCCTGGCGGCGGACCGCTCCCGAGGTGGCGGAGGCCCTGCACATCCACCCGCAGACGGCGCGCTACCGGATGCGGCAGCTCGAAGACCTCTTCGGCCCGCGGCTGGCCGACCCGGAGTTCCGCCTGCAGGCACTGCTGGCCCTCCGCACCCGAGCCCTCGGCACACCTTCCGAACTGCCCCCCGGCCGCCACCGGGGCTGACCCCGCCCGCCCCCGACGCCCCGGGTCCTCGCCGGGGTCCGTGGTGCCGGGGGTCTCCCGGCCGCGAGGCAGCCGGGGAAGGGGGCGGGTCAGGTGGTCAGGTGGTCAGGAGTTCGAGTTCGGCGTGGAGGTTGAAGCGGGCGGTGGGTTCCCAGTGTTCGCGGGCGTGCGGGGTGCGGAACAGGTGGGGCATGGTGAGCAGGTGGCGCAGGACCGTGGCGCGGCCGGTGCGGAAGTCCTCGTCCGGCACGAAGCCGTACTCCTGCCGGACCTCCGCCGCGTACGCCGCGTAGCGCGCGGGCGGGCTCGCCAGGACGGCGAGGTCGGCGTCGCACAGGGCCGCGCCGTTGGCGTCGTCGTCGGCCGGGTCGTGGGTCGCGGTGAGCCGCACCAGCCGCGCCACCTCCTCCCGCCGCGCGCCGGGCGGCAGCAGGCGCTCGGCGAGCCGGGCGGACTGCTCCTCGTTGTCCGGGGCGGACGGGTCGTACACGGCGTCGTGGAACCAGGCCGCGAGCCGGACCGCCGTCTCGTCCTCGGCGTACCCGGCCAGTTCGTCCAGCCGTCCGAGCACGGCCCGCAGGTGGGCCACGGTGTGGTAGCGCCGGTGCGGCTCGCCCCACCGGGCGAGCAGCTCCTCCCCGACGGCGCGGGCCCCCGGCCCGGCGAGCGCGGTGAAGCGGGCCAGCAGGTCGTCGTCCCGGGCGGGCGTGTCAGCCGTCATGCCGCCATTGTCGCCCGCGGCCCTCGTCCCCGCGGCCCTCATCCCTGCGCCTGGTGAGGGCCAGGCGCAGGGCGGCCAGGCAGATCATCGTCGCGCCGAACGTCACGAAGCCCGGCCAGCCCGCGTGGTCGTGGGCGGCCTGGCCGACCGCCGCGCCGAAGGAGCCGCCGAGGAAGGTGGCGGCGATGAAGACCGTGTTGGCGCTGCTGCGGTCCGCCGTCGCCTCGCCCAGCACCCGGGCCTGGTTGACCGACTGCGCGATCTGGATGCCCAGGGTCAGCGCGAACATCCCCGCCGCCAGCCCCGCCACCGTGCGGCCCGCTACCGCCAGCACGGCCACCGCCGCCACCGCGAGGCCGACTCCGGCGCCCAGCACCCGGGTGCCGCCGTGGCGTTCGGCCAGCGGGCCCGCCAGCGGGGTGAGCACCCCGGCGGCCAGGCCGACCAGGCCGGACAGGCCCGCCGCCGCCGTCGACCAGCCGAACCCGGGCCCGGTCAGGTGCAGCACGATCACCGTCCAGGCCGCGATGAACACCGAGAACCAGCAGAACTGCAGCGCGCACGCCTGCCGCAGCACCAGCGCGGTGGCGGCGGTGACCACGGCCGCGCCGAGGTAGACCGCGCGCCACCCGGCCGCCTCGCCGAGCAGGCCGCCGAGGACGCGGCTGCCGAACAGGCCCGTGTACAGGCCGGTGGCGAGGGTGGCGACCGTGCGGCCGGCCCGGTCGGGCGGGGTCAGCCGGGTGGCGAGCGGTATCAGGATCTGCGGCACGACCGTGCACGCGGCGGCGGCGAACGAGGCGGTCAGCAGCAGCGGCAGGCCGGGCGCGGCGGCGGCCACGAGGAGGCAGCCGGACGTGGCCAGCAGCAGGGCGGTGATCAGGCGGCGCGGCCGGAGCAGGTCGCCCAGCGGCACCAGCAGCAGGATGCCGGTGGCGTACCCGGCCTGGGCGAGGGTGGCGGCGACACCGGCGGCCGGGTCGGAGACGCCGAGGTCGTCGCCGATGACGGTGACGAGCGGCTGGGCGAGGTAGATGTTCGCCACGCCGACGCCGCAGGCCACGGCGAACAGGACGATCAGGCCGCGCCGGGCGGTCGCCGGGGAGGCGGCGGAGGCGGGCAGGGTCATGACGCGAGCTGCGCCCGCAGCACGGCCTGGTCGAAGTAGGCGCGGGCCTCCTTGATCAGGCCCTGGTCGTCCAGCTCGAAGACGTTGATCCCGGACCAGTTGACCGGGCGGCCGGTGGGGGTCAGGGCCGAGCCGTGCCAGGAGACGGCGACCGCGTTGCCCGCCGTGTGGGCCTGGAGCGGGGTGAGGCCGAGGAACGGCGAGAAGCCGGACAGCACGCCGGCGATGAAGGCGTGTATCGCCTCCCGGCCCTCGACGGGCGGCCGGCCGACCGGATCGTGGAACACGGCGTCCTCGGCGAAGGCCGACGCCCACGCCTCGGCGTCGGCGGCGTGGGAGGCGGTGAAGAACCGCAGGACGGAGGCGGGCATGGCGGGCATGGGCACGGCGGTGCGCTCCTCGGGGGGCCTTGGCTTTCCGGGGGTTCCTAACCAGTTGGTTTCATGCGGGGTCATCCTGCGCCCGCGCTGGTCCGCAAGTCAACCGGTTAGTTAGATTGGCGTCATGCCGTACGACGCCGCGGCCACCCGCGCCAGGATCATGGAAGCCGCCACCGCCGAGTTCGCGGAGCGGGGGATCGACGGCGCCCGCGTGGACCGCATCGCCGAGCGCGCCGGGGCGAACAAGGCGTCCCTGTACAGCTACTTCGGCAACAAGGAACAGCTCTTCGCCGCCGTCCTCGAACGCCAGATGGGCGAGCTGATCGAGGCCGTCCACATCGACCCCGAACGCGTCCCGGAGTTCGCCGGCGAGCTGTTCGACCACTACCGCGCCCATCCCGAGCTGCTGAAGCTGCTGCTCAACGAGGCCCAGTTCTACGGCGCCCGGCACGCCTCCGAGGACCCGGTCCGCATCGCGCACTACCAGGTCAAGACCGACGCCCTGGCGGCCGGCCAGGCGTCCGGCCACATCACCCCCGACCTGCCGCCCGCCCACCTGCTGATGCTGCTGATCGGCACCGTGGCCTGGTACTTCACCGTTCCCCAGGTGGCGCGGGCGCTCCTCGGCGACGGCGAGGACCCGGCGGTCGTCGCCGCCTACCGCGCGTCCGCCGTCGAGGCGGTGCGCCGCATCGTCAGCCCGCGGACCGCGCCGGCATCCCCGTCCCCGTCCCCGTCCCGGTCAGCTCCGGCGGCAGCGGAGCCGCGTGCACGATCGTGAGTCCGGACACCGCGCGGGTCAGCGCCACGTACAGCCGGCGCAGCCCCGTCCGCTGGTCCGGCTCGCCGTCCACCACGGCCGCCGGGTCGTCCAGCACCACGTAGTCGTACTCCAGCCCCTTGGCCAGCGACGCGGGCACCAGCGTCAGCCGTGCCTCCCGCGAGGTCTCCTCGCCCGGCGCGAGACGGCGCAGGCCCGCCGCGTCCAGCGCGTCCGCCAGCGCGCCCGTCCGGGCGTCCGCCGCGATCAGGCCGACCGACCCCTCGTGCGCCAGCGCCGCCCGGCAGGCCGCCACCACCGCCGCGTCCAGCCCGGCCACGTCGGGCACCCGCCGCACCTGGAGCGACCCGGCCGCCTCCCGGACCGAGGTCGCCTCCGACAGGCCGGGCGCGATCGCCGGGAGCAACCGCGACGCGTACGCGATGACCTCGCGCGGCACGCGGAACCCCTGCGTCAGCTCCTCGACCACGGCCTCCGGCTTGCCCAGATGGGCCAGTGCCGCGGCCCAGCTCTCCGTCGCCCACGGCGTCGTGCCCTGCGCGATGTCGCCCAGGATCGTGGCCGAGCCGGTCGAGCAGCGGCGGCCGACCGCCCGGTACTGCATCGGCGACAGGTCCTGCGCCTCGTCCAGCACCACGTGCCCGAGCGACCCGGTCCGCTCGATCAGGTCCCTCGCCTCGTCGATCAGCACGGCGTCGGCCGGTGACCAGCGGGCCGACGCGACTCCGCGGGCCGGTTTGTCCCACAGGATCTCCTTGCGCTCCTCGGGGGTGAGGACGCCCGCCGACTGCTCCGCCAGGAAGTCGGCGTCGGACAGCAGCCGCAGCACCAGCTTCGCCGGGTCCACCGGGGGCCAGATCTCCTTGACCGCCGCCTTCACCGCGGGCGTGCGGGCCACCGCGTTCTGCGTCCGGTCGTCCGGCGCCTCACCCGCCTCCTCCATCCGCACCAGCACCGCGTGCGCGATGCGCTGCGGCAGCGCCTCCCGCGCCGAGCCGTAGCGCATGTCGCGGGCCAGCAACTCGCGGACGATCTCCTCCAGTTCGTACGCCGGAACGCGCCACCGCCGCGAGCCGCGCACCACCACGACCGGCTCGGTGGGCATCCGCACCCCCGACCGCACCGCCCGCCGCAGCACCCGGGCCATCCGCGCGTCGCCCTTGATCCGGGCCGCCGCCGCGCTGTCCCTGCCCCGGACCGGCACGTGCGCCACCAGATCGTCCACGGTGCACTGCTTGACCTCCAGCTCGCCCAGCGCGGGCAGCACCTGCTCGATGTACCGGAGGAAGGAGCGGTTCGGCCCGATCACCAGCGTGCCGCCGCGCGCCAGCCGTTCGCGGTGGCTGTAGAGCAGATAGGCCACCCGGTGCAGGCCCACGGCCGTCTTCCCGGTGCCGGGCGCCCCCTGCACGCAGACCGTGCCGGAGAGCGCGGCGCGCACGATCTCGTCCTGCTCGGGCTGGATCGTGGCGACGATGTCCCGCATCGGGCCCACGCGCGGCCGTTCGATCTCGCGCTGGAGGAGGACGCTGGCGCGCGCCTCCTCGGCCGGGTCGGAGAGGTGCTCGTCCTCGTACGCGGTCAGCTCGCCGCCGTCGTAGCCGAAGCGGCGGCGCAGCCGCACGTCCCGCGGGTCCTGCCTGGAGGCCCGGTAGAACGGCTGCGAGACGGGCGCGCGCCAGTCGATGACCATCGGGTCGCCGTCGGCGTCGTGGACGTGGCGGCGGCCGATGTAGAAGCGGTGGCCGCTCTCGCCGTCCGCGTCGAGGTCGTGCAGGTAGTCCAGCCTGCCGAAGAACAGCGGCGTGTCCGCGAGGTCGGCCAGCGCCTTGATCCGCAGCTCGATCCCGGAGCGCAGCACCTCGGCGTTGACCCAGTTCGCGGTGACGTCGGTGATGTCGAGGGCCTCGGCATCGGCACGCATGGCGCGCAGCGCGGCGCGGGAAGCGGCCAGGTGAGCGCGTTCGGCGTCCAGGGGGGAACGGGCGGGCACGGTGAAGCCTCCGGTGCGTACGACGGAACGACGGACATGACACGACGCCGCCCGGTTGCCGTCCGGACGGCTCCGTCCCGTTCGGGCGGGCGGAGGGAGAGCACGGGAGCCTAGACGCGCCGCCGCACCGGGCGCAAACCGTTTTGGCCCCGGTGCGTGGCGGACTTCGGGGGCGCGGGGCGCATACCCCTAGGGGACGGTGCTCCCGGGGGCGGACCGGTGGGGGAG
>NZ_JBPQTQ010000098.1:0-24489 GCF_051386415.1 Streptomyces sp. URMC 129 | reverse complement strand
GCCATCGGTGGGGTGCTGATCGGGGTCGGGGGGCCGGTGCTCGTTTTCTTTGTCGTTCCGGCCGGGGTGTGGCGGCTCGGGCTCGCCTTCGGGGCCGCGCCGCTCGGGATTCTGCTGGTCTTCTTCGGGCTCGGGCGGCTGGTCAGGGACAAGTCCTAGACGCGCGGGGCCTCGATGGCGAAGTCCGTGGCCAGGACCCGCGCCAACTCGTTCTCCCCGCCCGTCAGTTCCCGCTCCTCCCGGGTGCCGTCCGGGTACGTGGTGACCAGGGTGCGGCCCGTCAGGGCCAGGTGGCGGTCGGGGAGCGTGCGCTGGATGCGGGGGGTGTGGCGGAACGGGGAGCGCGGGTTCGTGGCCACGTGCCAGTTCATCGTCTCGTAGTCCGCCGGCTCGAACGGCTCGCGGCTGAACGCGTACTGGTCCTGCCAGCTTCCCGCCTGGAACGCCTGGAGCACCCACAGGTCCTCCGGCCCCTTCGGGTACGGCTCGCGCAGCAGGCGGTGGCGGCGGTCGCCGTCCGGGGTCTCCGGGCCCGCGACGAGCGGGATCGCCTCCAGCAGGCCGCCGATGCTGCCGAAGCCGACGTCGGCCAGGTGGCGTGCCGGGTGGCCCGGCACGCCGACCAGGAGCGTCATGTGCGTGCGCGGGCGCACCGCGCCCCCGCGTTCGCCAACCCGCACCCGTGCGGCCAGCCGCGTCACCTCGAAGCCGAGCGCCTCCAGGACGGCGGCGAACAGCGTGTTGTGCTCGAAGCAGTAGCCCCCGCGGCGGCTCCGGACGAGCTTCGCCTCCAGATCGGGCAGCGCCAGGGAGGGCGCGAGGCCGCGCAGGGCGTCCAGGTTCTCGAACGGGATGCCGTACACGTGGGCGCGGTGCAGGGAGCGCAGCGTTTCGAGCGTCGTCGCCGGGGTCCCGGACCAGCCGACGCGCGCCAGGTACGCGTCGAGGTCCAGCGGGAACGGCACGTCGGGGGAAGGGTGCGTGGTGACCGTCGCGTTGCTCATACTCCCGACCGTACGGGCGCCCCGCGCCCTCCCGCGTCGGGCCGGCGCCGCATCCCGGCTCCTCCGCGCGGCGTAGGCCGACGGCGCGCCTGCGGAACCTGTACCCCCACCGCCGCTGTCCCTACACTTGGTAGCGACAGCGTCACGGCCCATGGGGAGGCGGATGTGACACGTCGCTGGGAGGCAGATCCTTCCGCGTTGTTCGTGCGGCGGCTCGGGGAGTCGGCGGCAGCGCTGGGGAAGTCGGAGGACAACGACGACTGTCCGGACATCTGGCAGTTGGACAACGGCGACATCGCGGTGATCGGCCGCGATCTCACGACCGCCTACGGCTCCCGTCTTCCGGCGGGTGTCACGCTGGCCGCCGACGAGCGGCTGGTCATCATTCCCGGAAGCATGCTGAGCGCGGCCAAGAAGGACATCCCGGATGCTTGATCTCGTTGCCCCCGCCCTCGACCCGGCGCAGGGCGAGATCCTGGATCAGGCCGCCTACAAGCGGGATTTCCGGGAACGTGACGCGGAGGTCCGGGGGCACGACTCGTGGAAGTTCGAGCGGCGGCAGCACTTCGAGGAGCAGGCGAGTCCGAGCCGTGACGCTCTGCGCCGCGGCGACTGGCAGGGGGCTCTGCGGCTCATGGAGGAGCGCCGGGACGCGCACGCGGAGGCCGTGCGGCGGGAACGCATGCGCGCCACCACCTTCCACCGGGTGCGCGTCGTGGAGGAGCCGCCGACGCCGTATCTCCAGTGGGAGTTGCACTCGCTGCGCGTCCAGGCGCAGTCCGGCAAGCCGATCCGTGTCGTCCACGCGGACAAGGTGAGCGCGCTGGAGGGCGCCGGGTTGCTGCCCGAAGTCGTGGTGCTCGGCGGAAAGACGCTCTACAGCATCGCCTACACGGCCGAAGGCGTCCCGGACGGTGCCGTCCGCTTCACCGACCCTGGCCTCATCAAGGGCTGGGAGCACTTCGTCAGGGCGCTCTACGCGGAGGGCGAAGACGTGGTCCGCTACGTCGACCGTTGTATCGCCCACTTGCCCCCGCCCGGGCTGAAGCCCGAGTGACGCGGTCACCGGGCACGGGAGGCGACGACGACAGGCACCCGAGAGGCACGCGTGCCGAGTTGTCAGGAACGTCGCGTGATGTCGTCCAGGCGGGCCACGTCAGCGGCGGTGTCCACTTCCACGGCGCCAGCGGGCGGCAGGACGATCCGGACCGCCCGGCGCCCCGCCAGTTTCCGGGCGGCCCCCTCGACTTCGTCAACCGCGCCGAGGAACTGCGGCGTCTCAACGCGATACTGACCGACGACGAGGGCCGCCCGCTCGTCGTCTCCGTCTGCGTGATCGCCGGCACGGCCGGCGCCGGCAAGACCTCACTTGCCCTCCGCTGGGCACACCAGGCGCGGGACCGCTTCCCCGACGGTCAGCTCTACATCAACCTCCGTGGCTACGACCCGGGTGAGCCGGTCACGGCCCCGCAGGCCCTGCACCGCTTCCTGACGGCCCTCGGCGTCCGTCCGCACTCCATTCCCGACGACCCCGATGCCGCCGCCACCCACTATCGTTCGCTGCTCGCCGACCGGCGGATGCTGATCCTTCTCGACAATGCCGCGACCGTCAGCCAGGTGCGGCCCCTGCTGCCCGGGAACGCCCGCTGCCTCGCTCTCGTCACCAGCCGCAACCGCCTGTCCGGCCTGGCCATAAGGGACGGTGCGCAGCGGATCACCCTGAGGACGCTCCCGGAGTCCGAGGCCGTCGCCCTGCTCCGTGCCGTCACCGCGCGCTACCGTCCGGAGGACGACGCCGATCGGCTCACCGAGTTGGCCCACCTGTGTGCCCGGCTCCCCCTTGCCCTCCGCATCGCCGCCGAGCGCGCCGCCGGCAACCCGCATCTGCGACTGGCGGACCTGATCGCGGACCTGCGTGACGAATCGGCGCTCTGGGGCGCCCTCAGCCCGGGCGACGACGAGGATTCCGACGCGGTCCGTACCGTCTTCGCCTGGTCCTACCGCGCCCTGCCCGCACAGGCCGCCCGACTCTTCCGGCTTCTCGGCCTTCACCCGGGCCCGGCCTTCAGCATCCAGGCCGCGGCAGCGCTCGCGGGCGTCGGTCCCGGACGTACCGCCAACTGCTGGACACCCTGGCCGGCGCGCACCTGCTGGAGCAGACCGATCCCGACCGTTTCGAGTTCCACGACCTCCTGCGCGCGTACGCGGTGGAACAGGCCCACCTCGAAGAGCCGCCCGCCGAGCGGGAGGCGGCCCTGCGCCGGGTTCTGGGCTGGTATCTGCACACCGCCGATGCCGCCCAGGGCCGGATCCAGCCCACCGCACCCCGGCTCCGGCTCGAACCGCTGGACGGGGACGCACCGGCGCTGTCCTTCCCGGACTACAACACGGCCGTGGACTGGGCCATGCGCGAGCATGCCAACCTGCTGCGCGCCACCCGGGCGGCCGAGGCCGCCCGACTCGACCGGATCGCCTGGCAGTTGCCGGCTGTTCACTGGAACGCGTGGGCGCGCTCCGGCCCCCTGACCGAGTGGATGGCCGCGGGCGAAGCCGGTCTGCGTGCCGCACGCCGCCTTGACGACCGGGCGGCGACGGCATGTCTGCTCGATCAGCTCGGCAAGGCTCATGGGCAGCGCCAGAGCCCGGCCGCAAGCCTCGCCTGTCACCGGGAAGCGCTGGCTCTCCGGCAGCAGCTGGGCGACCGCGAGGGCGAGGCCGCCACGGTGAACGCCATCGCCCTGACTCATTTGAGGAGCAGACAACTGGCGGACGCCGCCGCCGGGTTCCGGAAGGCCGCGACCGCGTTCCGGCGCCTGGGCAACGCCCAGTGGGAGGCGGTCGCCCTGTCCAACCTCGCGGTGGCCCACCATCGCGCGGGCCGTCTGCCGGAAGCCGCCGACACCGTGCGGCAAGCCCTCGACGCCCACCGGGGGCTGGGCAGCGCACGCGGCGAGGGCAACGCGCTGCGCGTGCTCAGCGACATCCAGCGCGAGAGCGGTGAACCCGAGGCAGCCCTGCGATCGGCTCAGAGCGCGCTGGAGATCGCTCTCGACCTCCGCAACCACGTGCTGGAGGGATACTGGCTGCTCACCCTGGGCGACGCCCAGCGCGCCAACGACCGGCCCGCCGATGCCCTGACCTCCTACCACCGTTCGGCGGTGCTGCACCGGCGCCTCGGTGACCGCGCCCGCGAAGCCCTCGCCTGGCACGGCACCGGACTCGCCCACCAAGAGTTCGAGCGCCCCGCGGAAGCCGCCGACTTCCACCGCCAGGCCGTCGTCACGTTCCATGAGCTGGGCGATCCCTGGCACGAGGCGGTGGTGCTCGAAGCCCTGGCCGCCGCCCTCGCGGACGCCGGCGAGCCGTCCGCTCAGGTCCACCGCCACCGGACCGAGGCGCTGCGGCTTCTCGTCGGCTTCGGCGATCCCCGGGCCGTCCGCCTGCGGGAAGACATCCGGCGGCGCCTCACCGACCGCTGAGGGGCCGCGGCGTAGGCCGGCGGCGGCAATTTGCAGAACTGGTGAACCAATCGGGGTGATCCTTCGTGTGTTCCTGTGCGCCGCCGGCAACGCGGAGCTGATGCGTCGGCGGCGGGGACGCGGGCGGCGGCCGGGACGAGGGGTCGGTCGCCGTCGGCGGTCCCCCGGTTGCCGGGCGGTCGGGGGGCGTTCACAGTGAGGTGCGTGGA
Source organism: Streptomyces sp. URMC 129 (assembly GCF_051386415.1). NCBI lineage: Bacteria > Bacillati > Actinomycetota > Actinomycetes > Kitasatosporales > Streptomycetaceae > Streptomyces > Streptomyces sp. URMC 129. Next base: position 19,797 of record NZ_JBPQTQ010000098.1, on the reverse strand, counting down.
CCCCGTGGCTGTGGCTCAGGAGCAGTACCCCGCGTTTCCCCTCGACGCGTGGCGGCCGACCAAGGAGACCGTGCACCGGTTCCTCCAGATCGTCGGCAAGATCCGGCTGGCCGCCGGGCCGCGGCGGAACCACTGGTGGCACGTGTCGTTCCACCTCACCGGCAACGGCGTCACCACCCGGCCGATGCGGGACCCGGTGAGCCGGCAGGTGTTCTCCGTCGACTTCGACTTCGTCGGGCACCGGCTGGCCGTCCGGACGCTGGCCGGGGACGAGATCGCGTTCCCGCTCGCCGGGCGTTCGGTCGCGGACTTCTACGAGCTGATCACCACCGCGCTCGCCGATCTGGGGATCGGGGTCAGGCCGCGCATCCCGCGTCCGTTCGACCTGCCGGACGCGGACCGGCCGTTCGCGGAGGACACCGAGCACCGGGACTACGACCAGGACGCCGTCTCCACCTACTGGCGCATCCTCAGCCGGGTGGGGCTGGAGCTGGAGGTCGCCGCGGCCGAGTACGCGGGGAAGGTCAGCCCGGTCCACCACTTCTGGCACACGTTCGACATCGCGATGACCCGGTTCTCCGACCGGCACGTCGACAGCGATCCCTCGACCGATCCCGTCACGCGGGAGGCGTACTCGCGGGAGGTCATCAGCTCGGGCTTCTGGTTCGGGGACGACGAGACGCCGGAGCCCGCGTTCTACTCGTACACCGCGCCCGCTCCGGACGGTCTCGCGGACCGTCCGCTGCTGCCGGAGGCCGCGCGCTGGGTGGACCGGGGCGGGTCCCCGCTGGCGGTGCTGCCCTACGAGGCGGTGCGCGGCGCGCGGGACCCGGGCGGCGACATCCAGGCGTTCTACCGCAGCGCCTACCGCGCGGGCGCGGATCTGGCGGGGTGGCCGCGGGACCGGGAGTGCCGTCACGGCGTGACCGACCCGGTCCTCTCGTGAACGGGAGGACCGGGCCGGGGTGCGGGAGCGGGGGCGGGGTCAGACCAGGGCCGGTTCCCTGGGAGCGGCGGTGCCGGTGACCTCGGCGGCGTCCCCGGCCGCCGGGGCGCCGTGGCCGGTCTCGCGGGCGTGCCTCGGGAGCAGGAACGCCAGGGCGAACGCCGCCACCGTCAGGCCCAGGGCCAGCAGCGTGACCTGCCGCGCGCCGTCCAGGAAGGTGCCCGCCGAGAAGAAGACCGTGCCCAGCACCGCCACGCCCAGGCTCGCGCCCGTCTGCTGGAACGACTCCAGCAGGCCCGACGCCGAGCCGACCTCGTGGTCGCGGATCTCGCCCATGACGATGCCGAACAGCGGCACGAAGATCATGCCCATCCCGAAGCCGTAGACGACGAGCGGCAGCGCCAGGTCGAGGCCGTCCAGGTCCGTCCCGATCCGCGTGTACACCGCGTACAGCACGGTCAGGCCGGTGGTCATCAGGGCCAGCCCGAGGTGCAGGATCCGGCGGCCGAGGCGCGCCATCATCATGGCGCCGAAGCCGGAGCCGAAGAACGAGCCCACCGCCGCGGGCGCCATGGTCAGGCTGGCCCGGACCGGGCTGAAGCCCTGCCCCATCTGGAGGAAGAGCCCCAGCGCGAGCGAGAAGCCGACGATCGAGCCGAAGAAGACGATGACGAACGCGACGCCCGAGGTGTACGAACGCTTGGCCAGCACGCTCAGCTCGACCAGCGGCGTGCCGCCGGACCGGCCGCGCCGCACCTGGTGGACGGCGAACAGGCCGAGGGAGAGGACCGCGCCGGCGCCGACGGCCAGCAGCCAGGCGGGCCAGCCCTGCTCGCGGCCCTGCACGAGCGGGTAGACGAGGAGGAACATCCCGAGCCCGGCGAGCAGCGCGCCCGCCCAGTCCAGCCGCATGCCGCCCGCGGAGGCGGCGCCGCCGCTCCGGACGGGGAGCGCGGCGCGGCCGGCGAGGAGGGTGAAGGCGCCGAGCGGCAGGTTGATGAAGAAGACCATCCGCCAGCCGGTGCCCCACAGGTCCGCGTCGACCAGGAGGCCGGCGACGATCGGTCCGAGGACGGTGGACAGGCCGATGACCGGGCCGAGCGCGCCGAACGCCTTGCCGATCTCGCGCGGCGGGAACAGGTCGCGGATCAGGCCGAAGCCCTGCGGGATCATCACGGCCCCGAACAGCCCCTGCGCGACGCGGGCCGCGATCAGGGCGCCCGGCGCCCAGGCCAGGGCGCAGGCCATGGAGGCGATGAGGAAGCCGGTCGCGCCGATCAGCAGCATCCGGCGGCGGCCGAACATGTCGCCGAGGCGTCCGCCGGTGAGCAGGCCGACCGCGAGGGCCAGGGTGTAGGAGGCGGCGATCCACTGGAGACTCGCCTCGGAGCCGCCGAGGTCCGCCTGGATCGAGGGGGCGGCCACGTTGACCACGGTCGAGTCGAGCAGGTTCATGATCATGGCGGCGAGGACGGCGAAGAAGCCCAGCCAGCGCCTGTCCGGGGATACGGGCGATGCGGGGGACGCGAGGGACGCGGGAGACGCGGTCGTGTTCTTCATGTACGTCAGGCTCGCAGGGCTTTAGGAACGTTCCGTTCCTATATCGCGCGGCAGAATGCGGAACATGCTCGAAACTTCCGCGCGCCTCCTCCGGCTCCTCTCCCTCCTCCAGACCCCCCGCGACTGGACGGGCACCGAGCTGGCCGAGCGGCTCGACGTCACCACGAGAACCGTCCGCAACGACGTCGAGCGGCTGCGGCGGCTCGGCTATCCCGTCCACGCGACCAGGGGCGTGGTCGGCGGCTACCGCCTGGGCGCGGGCAGTTCGCTGCCGCCGCTGCTGCTCGACGACGAGGAGGCCGTCGCCGTGGCGATCGGCCTGCGCACCGCGACCGGCGGCTCCGTCGAGGGGATCGAGGAGGCGTCGCTGCGGGCGCTGGCCAAGCTGGAGCAGGTGCTGCCGCCGCGCCTGCGGCGGCGGGTCGGCGCGCTCCAGGCGTACACGGTGGCGGTGCGCCCCGACCGGGCCGGGCCGGGCGTGGCGCCCGAGCTGCTGACGACGATCGCGGCGGCCTGCCGGGACCACGAGCGGCTGCGGTTCGACTACCGGGCGCACGGCGGGGCGTCGGGCCGCCGCGACGTCGAGCCGTACCGGCTGGTCAACTGGGGCCGCCGCTGGTACCTGATCGCCTGGGACACCGGGCGGGCGGACTGGCGGACGTTCCGCGTGGACCGCCTCGAACCGCGCACCCCGACCGGTCCGCGCTTCGCGCCGCGGCCACTGCCGGAGGAGGACGTGGCGGCGTACGTGTCGCGGGGCGTGGTGTCCGCGCCCCGGCGGTACCGGGCGCGGGTGGTCCTGCACGCGCCGGCGGAGGCCGTGGCGGAACGGCTCCCGGCGTGGGTCGGGACGGTGGAGGCGGTGGACGAGCGGACGTGCGTGCTGGACACGGGGGCGGACCGGCCGGAGACGGTGGCCGAGTGGCTCGGCGTGCTGGGCGTCGACTTCGACGCGTCCGACTCGCCCGCACTGGCGGACGCGCTGCGGCGGCTGGCCGACCGCTACCGCCGCGCGGCCGGGGACTGAGCGCCGGGGGGCGAACGCGTGACGGCGGGCACCCTCAGGGGAAAGGGTGCCCGCCGGGTTCTCACGCCGTGCGCGGGGGTCAGTACCGCCCGCGCCGGCGGCGGTCCAGCTGCTTGCGGACCAGGCGCTCCACGACTCCCGCCGCGCCGCCGCCCGACGTACGGGCACCGTGCGGACGGCCGCCCGGCCGCCGGGACGAACGGAGCGCCCTGGCGCCCAGCAGGGCCAGTGCTCCGCGCATCAGCCTCTTGCCTGTGGCCATGTCGATCAGCTCCTTCCGGATGCGTCCGGCGTTACCTGTCCGGGTGCCCCGTTCCGCGCCGTCTAACACCCCGGACCCGGCCGACCGCCGCCCGCGCCGCCCGCGCCGACCGCCCACGGTCCACCGTCCACCGTCCACCGTCCACCGCCGGTTCAGGCCCGGGTGCGGGTCACCGCGTCGCGGACCGCCTCGGTGGGGCCGCCGCGGGCGTAGGCCGTGCGCTGGCGGGCCGCGCCGTTGCCGTCGGTCAGGAGGCGTTCGACGCCGGCGCGGACCAGGGCGAGGTCGCCCGCGTCGCGCAGGGCGTCCGCCACGTGGTCGACCAGGTCCTCGACGACCTCGCGGGCGGCGGCCGGGCGCTGGGTCTCCGGGTGGAGCAGCGCGCCGGTCAGGCCGGAGCGGCTGGCGCGCCAGGCGGCGAGGCGGAGCAGGTCCGGCTCGGTCCGCGGCGCGGGCTCGCCGTCCTGCCACGCGCGGGACGCGGTTTCGACCAGGCCGCGCACCAGGGCCGCCAGCAGGACGGCGTCGTCCGCGTCCTGGCAGACGTCGTTGATCCGGACCTCGACCGTCGGGTAGCGGGCGGAGAGCCGGGCGTCGAAGTAGACCATGCCCTGGTCCAGCAGGGTGCCGGTGGCCAGGAGGCGGTTCACGGTGTGCCGGTACCCGTCCGGCGAGCCGAAGGCGGGGGGCGGGCCGGTGGTCGGCCAGCGGCCGAAGACCTGGTAGCGGTAGCTGGCGTAGCCGGTGTCCCAGCCCTGCCAGAGCGGGGAGTTGGCGCTCAGCGCCAGCAGCGGCGCGAGCCGGACGCGGATGCGGTCGAGGACGGCCACGCCCTCCTCGTCGGACTCGACCTGGACGTGGATGTGGCAGCCGCAGGTGAGCTGTTCCTGGGCGGTGAGCCCGAACGCCTCGGCGATGCGGCGGTACCGGCCGCCGGGGGTCAGCTCGGGGGCGACGGGGAGCGGGGACGTGGCGAGCGCGGCGACCTCGGCTCCCTCGGTCGCGGCGAGGTCACCGGCGCGGCGGCGCCAGTTCCGGATCTCGGCGCGGAGTTCGGGGAGCGTGGCGCAGGGCGTCGTGTTCGTCTCCAGTTGCTGCTGCTGGAGTTCGGCCACGACCTCGTCCTTCTCCCCGTCCGCTCCGGCCAGCACGGCCGCCGCGACGGCGCGCGGCCGGGCGGACTCCGCGTCCACGAGCAGCAGTTCTTCCTCTACACCGATGGTTCGCACCCGAGTGCGACTACCCCGTTCGAGCGGAAGCGAACAAACGGCCACCGGCGGCGGGGATCGGGTGGCCGTCCGTTAGGGAGGTACGGACGGCCACCCGGGTTCAGCGGCGCGGCCGTTGGGCGTGCGCCGGGTCGGGGAAGGACGAGGTGTACGGGATGACCACCCGGTCCGTGGCCGTCGCGATCACCGTGTACGTCACGTCGGGGTACGTCGCGGTGCCCGCGTCGGGGCCGGTGAGGAACTCGGCGTCGCGCGCCGGCCGCGCGCGGGCCGGGCGGAGGGCGCCCGCGAGCAGCGGCGCGCCCGGGATGTCGCCGGTGCCGCGCACGGCGGTCCCGCGGCGACAGCCCTCCTCGACGGGGAGCGGGGCGCGGGCCGCGGCGAGGAACCCGTCCCGCGCCGGGCCGGTGGACTCCGCTCCGGTGACGGTCCCGGTGCCGTTCCCGCCCTCCGACCCGTGCGCGGTCCCGTGCGCGGTCCCGGTGGCCGACGCGGGGGCGGCGGCGGTCCCGGCGTCGGCGGCGCGCCGCCGACGCCGGGCGGCCTCCGGGGCACGGGGAGCACGCATACGATCTCGCCTTTCCTCGCGGGCATCCCGCCAGGGCGGCGCGCCGAGGACGACGCACGCCAGGCGGCATGCCCATGCGCCGGCTCCGCACGGTGGCGACCGGCTGAAGCGGATCCTGTCGGACGGACCCCGGCTCCGGGCAGGCGTGGGTGAAAAACCTGTCACCACAGGAGCAAATTTCGCGCCCCGCGGCTCATGGTCCCGACCGCTTCCGGGCCCGGATGACTCATCCGCCTCAGCATCTCGGCGCCCGCCCCTTCCCGGCCCTTGGTCACGCGGTTACCGTTGGGTAACTCGCAGCGCCGGCGCGCGTCCGCTGCGGCATTCACCGACCGCCGACCGCCCACAGGAGTGGCTGGTTTTCCCACGTCCGTTGTCTGGAAGGGCCGCGATGCCACGGAGCGAAGCCGCGATCACGCAGAACCCCTGGCGCGATCTTCCGCCCGCGCTCGCGGGGATCCTGCGCCCGCGCCTCGCCGAGATCGAGGCCGAGATCATCGGCTCGATCCGGAGAGAGGTCGACGTCTACCGGCAGCCGCTGGACTCGGCCGCCGGGCGCGAGCTCGTGGCCACCGTGCGCCGCGCGCTGGAGCAGTTCGTCGAGCTGATCGAGGACCCGGAGCGGCCCCAGGACGACCACGCCGACTTCTTCCGGCGCATCGGCCGCCTGGAATACCTCAACGGGCGCGGCACGGACCTGCTCCAGGCCGCCTACCGCGTCGGCGCACGCGTCGCCGCCCGCCACTACGTGGCCGCCGCCCGCGCCGCCTCGTTCCCCGAGGATGTGCTGATCACGCTCAGTGACGCCGTGCTCGTCCACATCAGCGCCCTGTCCGAGGAGGGCGTCAGGGGGTACACGGCGGCCATGGCGAAGATGGTCGGCGACGTGCCGCGCGCCCGCCGCGTGCTGGCGGAACGGCTGCTGGACCCCGGTCCGCCCGGTTCGGCCGAGCCCATGGAGGTGCTCGCCGCCCGCGCGAAGTGGCCCTGGCCCGAGCGCCTCGCCTGCGCCGTGGTACCGGCCGTGACGGAGGCACCGGCCGGTCTGGACGAGGAGATCCTGGTGCTGCGGCGCGGCACCATGCTGCACCTGGTCGTGCCCGACCCCGACAGCTCGGGGCGGGCGGCCAGGCTGCGGCAGCTGTTCGCCGGCACCGGGGACGGCCCGGCCGCCGTGCTCGGCCCGGCCGTGACGCCGGACCGGGCGCCGATCTCGCTGCACTGCGCCCGGCTGGCGCTGAAGCTGCTGCGCCGCTCCCCGGGCGGCGCGCACGGCGTGGTCGACGCCACCGACCACCTGGTGGACGTGCACCTGCTGAACGGCGCGCCCGTGGGGACCCTGGTCGCGGAGCGCGCGCTGCGGCCCCTCCAGCTCCTGACCCCGGGGAAGGCGGCCCGCCTGGCCGAGACGCTCGACGCGCTGCTCATGTCCTGGCGGCGGACCGCCCCCGAGGTGGCGGAGACGCTGCACATCCACCCGCAGACGGCCCGTTACCGCATCCGGCAGCTCGAAGACCTCTTCGGGCCGCTGCTGGCCGATCCGGCGTTCCGTTTCCAGGCGATGCTGGCGCTGCGCACGAAGGCGCTGGGGATCAACGAGCCCCGCCGTTGACGTACAGGGTCTGGCCGCTGACGTAGGAGGCGTCGTCGCTGGCGAGGAAGGCGACGACGGAGGCGATCTCCTCCGGCTGCCCGACGCGGCGCAGCGGAGTGCGCTCGGCGACGGCCTGCTGGTGGTCCTCGGCCGAGGCGCCGACGCGGGCGGCGGTGGCGGCGGTCATCGAGGTGGCGATGTAGCCGGGCGCGACGGCGTTGACGTTGATGCCGAACGGGCCCAGCTCGATGGCGAGGGTGGCGGTCAGGCCCTGGATACCGGCCTTGGCCGCCGCGTAGTTGGCCTGGCCGCGGTTGCCGAGGGCCGAACGGCTGCTCAGCGACACGATCTTGCCGTAGCGCTGCTCCACCATGCGGGCCTGCGCGGCCTGGCAGCAGAGATACGCGCTGGTGAGGTTGACGCTCAGCACCGCGTCCCAGTCGGACTTGGGCATCTTGAAGAAGAGGTTGTCCCGGGTGATGCCCGCGTTGTTGACCAGAACGTGCAGGCCGCCGAAGTCCTCGGTGACGCGGTCGAACACGGCCCGCACCGCCGCCTCGTCGGAGACGTCGCAGCCGTAGGCACGGGCCTTGCCGCCCGCCTCGGTGATGGCCTCGACCGTGGCCGCGGCGCGCTCGGCGGTGAGGTCGACGACGGCGACCTCGGCGCCCTCGTCGGCCAGCCGCCGGGCGGTGGCGGCCCCGATGCCCTGCGCGGCGCCGGTGACGACGGCGATCCTGCCGGTGAACCTGCTCACGGGACTCTCTCTCCTTCTGCCTGCTGTGTCTGGGTCTGGTGTGGTGCGGTCGCGTCGGGTCAGTCGGGTCAGTCCGGTCAGTCGCGGTCCACGAGCACGGCGCTGCCCTGCCCGACGCCGACGCACATCGTGGCCAGGCCGCGCCGGGCGCCGGTGCGGGCCATGCGGTGCAGCAGCGTGGTGAGGATGCGGGCGCCGGAGCAGCCCAGCGGGTGGCCGAGCGCGATGGCGCCGCCGTCCGGGTTGACCAGCTCCGGGTCGAGACCCAGCTCCCGCACGGAGGCGAGGGCTTGCGCGGCGAACGCCTCGTTGACCTCGGCCGCCTCGATGTCGTCCACGCTCCGGCCGGTGCGGGCCAGCACCCGGCGGGTGGCGGGGACCGGGCCGATGCCCATCACGTCGGGATGCACGCCCGCGCTCGCGCCGGCCGCGTACCGGCCGAGCGGGGTGAGGCCCAGCTCGCGCACGGCCTCGTCGCTCATCAGCAGCAGACCGGCGGCCCCGTCGTTCATCGGCGAGGAGTTGCCCGCGGTGACGCTGCCGCCGTCGCGGAAGACGGGCTGGAGACCGGCGAGCCGTTCGGCGGTGGTGTCCTCGCGGATGCCCTCGTCCTGGTCGACCACCACGCCGTCGGGCCGGGTGACGGGCAGGATCTCGGCCGTGAACAGGCCGTTCTTCCGGGCCTCGGCGGCCCGGCGGTGGCTGCGCAGCGCGAAGGCGTCCTGGTCCTCGCGGCTGACGCCGTACCGCCGGGCGACCTCCTCGGCGGTCTCGCCCATGGCGAGGACACCGTGCAGCTCGCGCATGGCGGGGTGGGTCAGGCGCCAGCCGAGCCGGGTGTCGTACGTCGTCATCGCGCGCGGCAGGGCCTCGTCGGGCCGGGGCAGGACGAACGGCGCGCGGCTCATCGACTCGGAGCCGCCGGCCAGCACGATGTCCGCCTCGCCGGAGGCGATGGCGCGGGCGCCCGAGGTGACGGCCTCCAGGCCGGACGCGCACAGCCGGTTGACGGTGGCGCCGGGCACGGAGTCGGGCAGGCCGGCGAGCAGGACCGCCATGCGGGCGACGTTGCGGTTGTCCTCCCCGGCCTGGTTGGCGGCGCCCCAGTAGACGTCGTCGATCCGGGCCGGGTCGAGGCCGGGCACGTCGGCGAGCAGCCCGCGCACCACGACGGCGGCGAGGTCGTCGGGGCGGACGGCGGCCAGGGCGCCGCGCAGCCGCCCGATGGGGGTGCGGCGGGCGGCGACGAAGTGAACGGTTCGCATGGTCTTCTCTGTCTCCTCGCGTGCTCGGCGCGTGCTCGGCGCGTGCTCGTTCGCGTGCCCGGCGCGTCTCAGAACGCGCTGACGCCCGTCAGGTCCCGCCCGATGATCAGCTTCTGGATCTGGCTGGTGCCCTCGTACAGGGTCATCACGCGGGCGTCGCGCAGGTACTTGCTGACCGGGTACTCGTCGATGTAGCCGTAACCGCCGAAGACCTGAAGGGCGTTGCTCGCGGCGCGCACGGCCGCCTCGCTCGCGTACAGCTTGGCGATGGACGACTCGGTGGCGAACGGCTGCCCGCGGTCGATGAGATCGGCCACCCGCCAGGTCAACAGCCGCGCGGCGTCCGTCTCGACGCGGATGTCGGCGAGCAGCTCCTGTACGAGCTGGTGGGAGGCGATCTGCTTGCCGAACTGCTCGCGCTGGCCCGCGTATGTCACGGCCGCCTCCAGGCTGGCGCGGGCGATGCCGACGCAGCCGATGGCGACCGACATGCGGCCCTTGGCGAGGGCGGCCATGGCGACCTTGAAGCCCTGGCCCTCACCACCGAGCCGGGCGCTGTCCGGCACCCGCACGTTGTCGAACGTCAGCTCGGCGGTCGGCTGGCCGCGCAGCCCGAGCTTGCCGTGCACGGTGCGGCGCTCCAGACCGGCGGCGGAGGTGGGCACCAGGAACGCGGTCACGCCCTTGGGGCCGGGGCCGCCGGTGCGGGCGAAGACGAGAACGACGTCGGCCCAGGTGCCGTTGGTGATGAACATCTTGGAGCCGGTCAGCAGCCAGTCGGCGCCGGCCCGGACCGCGCGGGTGGCGAGGTTCCCGGCGTCGGAGCCGGTGCCGGGCTCGGTGAGGCCGAAGCAGCCGAGGGCCTCGCCGGAGCAGAGGGGAGGCAGCCACTCGCGCTTCTGCTTCTCGGTGCCGTAGGCGGCGATCGACTTGGCGACCAGGCCGAGCGAGACGGAGACGATGCCGCGCACCGCCGAGTCGCCGCGCCCCAGCTCCTCCAGGACCAGGCAGTAGCCGAGGTGGTCACCGCCGGAGCCGCCGTACTCCTCGGGGATGGTCAGCCCCAGGAAGCCCAGGGCCCCGAGCTTGCCGACGATGGCGCGGTCGACGGACTCGGCGCGGTCCCACTCGGTGGCGTGGGGCACGATCTCCCGGTCGGTGAACTCGGCGGCCAGCCGCCGGGCGGCCACCTGCTCCTCGTCGAGCTCCAGGTTCATGGCGGGCACTCCGTGACAGTCGGGCAATTTTAATTAGCAGTGCAAGTTTTATAGGACGATACACGGCCCGCCCGGCCGGTGGGAAGCGTGTAGCCTCCCAGGAATCCCGCTCGCCCGCCCAGGAGGTGCGTCATGGGCCGGCCGCGCCGCCCGCTGCTCAGCCGCGACCGCATCGTCGAGGCGGCGCTCCGCATCACGGACGCGGAAGGCCTCCAGGCCCTGTCCACCCGGCGCCTGGCCGCCGAACTCGGGGTGAGCGGACCGTCGTTGTACAACCACTTCCGGACCATGGACGAGTTGGTCGACGCGGTCGCGGACAGCGTGCTCGCGCAGGTCGACATCTCGATGTTCGGCCGCCTCGACTGGCGGACCGCGCTGCGCGACTGGGCCCGCTCCTACCGCGCCGCGCTCGCCGCCCACCCCAACCTGGTCCCCGTCCTGGCCCGCGGCCCCGGCCGCCGGCCGGGCGCGCTCCGGCTGGCCGACGCGGTCTTCGGCGGCCTGGTCGAGGGCGGCTGGCCCCGCCCCCAGGCCACCCGGATCGGCGCGCTGATGCGGTACTTCGTGACCGGCTCGGCCCTCGGCTCCTTCGCCTCCGGCTTCCCGGCGGACGCCGGCGTCTACAGCGGCGACTACCCCCACCTCGGCCAGGCCCACCTGCTGGCGGAACACCAGCAGGAGATCGACGAGGGCGCGTTCGAAACGGGCCTGGAAGCCCTCCTGGACGGCCTGGAATCCCGCTTCACCCGCCTCCGCCCCACCTGACGGCCGCGGCGACCACGTCACCGCGGAGCCCGGACGCCGCCCCACCGGTCCCGGACGCGACCACGCGGGCCCCCGATGCCCGCCGTCGCCTCCGTGACCCAGGGACGCGCGAGCGACAGGCCCTGTCCCGTGGGCCCCCGCCCACGAGCCCCGGTCCGGCCGACGCCCTCCCACCACATCCGGCCCCGCATGCCACCACGACACAGCCCCCGACCGGACCGAGCCCCGCCCCGGGCCGGTCCCCGCCGCCCGGGTGCCGGAGCACCGCGCGAGTTCGTCCGCGTCCGGCCGGGTGGCCGCCGTTCGGGGCGCGTACGTTCGGGGGGCCTTCGGCGCGGCTTCCGGCCGTTTCCCGTCGTGGCGGGGAACCGCGCACGCACCGTGGGGGGACGCGACGAGAGGAAGCGCCATGCGAAGCGACGCCACCCCCCGCCGACGGGTCAGCGGGCCGACCGACCATGTCGTGGTCGTCGGTGCCGGGCTGTCCGGCCTGGCCGCGGCCCTGCACCTGCTGGGCGCCGGCCGCCGCGTCACCGTCGTCGAACGGGACGCCCGGCCCGGCGGGCGCGCCGGACTCCTCCACCGCGACGGGTACCGCATGGACACCGGCCCCACCGTCCTGACCATGCCCGCGCTGATCGACGAGGCGCTGGCCGCCGTGGGCGACTCGGTGCGCGACCGCCTCGACCTCGTGCCCCTCCACCCCGCCTACCGCGCCCGCTTCGCCGACGGCAGCGCCCTCGACGTGCACACCGACGCCGACGCGATGGAGGCGGAGGTGCGCCGGTTCGCCGGGCCGCGCGAGGCGGCCGGGTACCGGCGGCTGCGGCGGTGGCTCACCGACCTGTACCGGGCGCAGTTCCACCGCTTCATCGACGCCAACTTCGACTCTCCGCTCCAGCTCCTCCACCCCGACCTGGCCCGGCTCGCCGCGCTCGGCGGGTTCGGCCGGCTGGACGCGCGCATCGGCCGGTTCCTGTCCGACGAACGGCTGCGCCGCGTCTTCACGTTCCAGTCCCTCTACGCGGGCGTGCCCCCCGCCCGCGCCCTCGCCGCGTACGCCGTCATCGCGTACATGGACACCGTCGCCGGGGTCTGGTTCCCGCGCGGCGGCGTGCACGCGCTGCCCCGCGCGCTGGCCGGGGCCGCCGCCGACGCGGGCGCCGCGTTCCACTTCGGCCACGAGGTGACCCGCCTGGAACGGTCCCGGTCCGGGGACCGTGTCACCGCCGTCCACACCGCGCCGGGCCTGCGCGTGCCCTGCGACGCCGTCGTCCTGACGCCCGACCTGCCGGTCGCCTACCGGCTGCTCGGCCACCGCCCGCGCCGGCCGGTGGCCCTGCGGCACGCGCCGTCCGCCGTCGTCCTGCACGCCGGGACCGACCGGACGTGGCCGGAGCTGGGGCACCACACGATCTGGTTCGGCGGCGCGTGGCGCGCCACGTTCGACGAACTCACCCGCACCGGCCGCCTGATGAGCGATCCGTCGCTGCTGGTCACCCGCCCCACCGCGCACGATCCGGCGCTCGCGCCGCCCGGGCGGCACCTGCTCTCCGTCCTCGCGCCGTGCCCCAACACCGCCATCGGGCCCGGCCCGCGCGCCTGGCGCGCGGGGCTGGCGCGGCGTTACCGCGACGGCCTACTGGCGGAGCTGGAACGGCGCGGGCTGACCGGGTTCGGCGCGGCCATCGAGACCGAGTGCCTGCTCACGCCCGCCGACTGGGCGGCGGCGGGGCACGCCGCGGGCACGCCGTTCTCCGCCGCGCACACGTTCGCGCAGACCGGACCGTTCCGGCCGCGCAACCTCGTGCGGGGCGTGACCAACGCGGTGCTGGCCGGGTGCGGCACCACGCCGGGCGTCGGGGTGCCGACCGTGCTGCTGTCCGGCAAGCTCGCCGCCGCCCGGATCACGGGCGGGGCCGGGGCCGACCGCCGCCGGACCGCGCTCGCCGGGGCCGCGTCGTGACCGCGCGGGAGCTGGACGCGGCGGGCATCACCGATCCGGCCCTGCGCGACGCCTACCGGCGCTGCCGGCGGCTCAACGCGCGGCACGGCAAGACGTACTTCCTCGCCACCCGCCTCCTCCCGGCGGCCCGGCGCCCGGCGGTGCACGCGCTGTACGGGTTCGCGCGGTGGGCCGACGACGTGGTGGACGACCTGGACAGCGGCGCCACGCCGGAGGAACGGGCGACGGCGCTGGACGGACTCCAGGGCCGCCTCGCGGCGGCGCTGCGGAACGGCGGCGGCGCCGGTACGACGGATCCCGTGGTGCGGGCGCTGGCGCACACCGCCGCCCGGTACCGCATCGACCACGCCCACTTCACCGACTTCCTGGTGTCCATGCGCGACGACCTGGTCGTCACCGACTACCCCACCTACGCCGACCTGCGGCGCTACATGCACGGCTCGGCGGCGGTGATCGGCCTCCAGATGCTGCCGGTGCTCGGTACGGTCGTGCCGCGCGAGGTGGCCGCGCCGCACGCGGCGGCCCTCGGGGTGGCGTTCCAGCTCACCAACTTCCTGCGCGACGTGGGCGAGGACCTCGACCGGGGCCGGATCTACCTGCCCGCCGACCTGCTCGCCGCCCACGGCGTGGACCGGGCGCTGCTGCGCTGGAGCCGCGCCACCGGGGCGCGCGACCGGCGGATCACCGCCGCGCTGGTCGCGGCGGCGGACCTGACGCGCGGCGTCTACCGGGAGGCGGCGCCGGGCATCGGCATGCTCGACCCGGTGTCGCGGCCGTGCATCGCGACGGCGTTCACGCTGTACGCCGGGATCCTCGACGCCATCGCGGACGACGGCTACGCGGTGCTGCACCGGCGGGCCGTGGTGCCCCGGCGGCGGCGGGCAGCGGTGGCGCTCGGCGGCCTGGCCCGGATCGCGGCGGCCCGGCTCCGAGCGGCCCCGCAGCGGGAGAAGGAAAGGGAGAAGGAGAGGGAGATCGCGTGAACCCCGGCCGTTACCCGCTGCGCCTGCGCCGCCGTCCCGTCGCGTGGGAGGACCAGCGGCCCACGTGGCGCGACGCCGCCCCCGCCGTGATCGCCGCCGCGCTGAAACGGGCGACCGCGCGCCCCTCGGGGAACTGGTACGTGCTGGCGGCGTCCCGGGAGATCGGCCGGGACCGGCCCTTCGGGCGCACGGTCGCGGACACCGAGGTCGTCGCCTGGCGGGACGGCGCCGGACGGCTGCTGGCCGGGCCGGGCGCGTGCCCGCACCTGGGGGCGCCGCTGGGGGAGAGCCGGGTGCGGTGCGGGCGGCTGGTCTGCCACTGGCACGGACTGGCGCTCAGCGGCGCGCCGTTCGCGGGGTGGGAACCGTTCCCCGCGTACGACGACGGGGTGCTGGCCTGGGTCCGGCTGGACGGGGTGGGCGGGGAGGAACCGCTGCCGCGCCCGGTGATCCCGCCCCGGCCGCACCCGGCCGGGGCGCTGGAGGCGGTGTGGACGGGGATCGGCGCCTGTGAGCCGGAGGACGTGATCGCGAACCGGCTCGATCCGTGGCACGGCGCGTGGTTCCACCCGTACGCGTTCGTGGACCTGTCGGTGGTGGGTCCGCCGGACGAGGCGGCGGAGGACGGCTTCGTGGTGGACGTGTCGTTCCGGGTGGCGGGCCGGGCGGTGGTGCCGGTGCGGGCGGTGTTCACGGCGCCGGAGCCGCGCACGGTGACGATGCGGATCGCCGAGGGGGAGGGCGCCGGTTCGGTGGTGGAGACGCACGCGACGCCGCTGGGCCCCGGCCGCACGGCGGTGGTGGAGGCGGTCATCGCCACCTCCCCCCGCCCCGGCTTCGCCCTGGCCCGCGCCGCGGCCCCGCTGATCCGCCCCCTGCTCCGCACGACGGCGGCCCGCCTGTGGCGCGACGACCTGCCCTACGCGGAACGCCGCTGGACCCTCCGCCGCACGGGCCGCTTCCCGGGCTGACCCACCGCCGTCCCCGTCCCCGTCCTCGCCGTCCGCCCGTGGCGCGGGCCGGAGAGGGAGCCGGGGAGGGAGCCGGAGAGCGGCCGGGCGGCCCGGTCCGGGAGCCGCGCCGCGTCACGCCCGCCCCAGGCGCGCGGCCAGCGCGCGCAGGGCCGGGGACCGGCCCCGGTCCGGGACGGTCCGCAGGGTCTGGCCCCGTACCCCCCAGCGGGCCAGGAGGGCGTTGGCGGCCAGGAAGCCCGTGGTCGCCGCGCGTTCCATCAGGGCGACCGGGAGGCCGGTACGGACCAGGTCCCCGGCGAGCACGACCTCCTCGTGCGGGGTGCGCACGGTCGGGCGGTCCGGCCAGCCGTTCACCGCGAACAGGGGGCAGTCCGCCCGCCACTCGTGCCGTTCGTCCACCACCCGCGCCGCGCCCAGCTCCGGGTAGACCCCGTGGGCCCGCGCGGCGAGGTCCTTCTCCACCGCGCCCCGGTCCGCGCCGGGGTCGACGGCGTAGGCGTGCAGTTCCACGACCGAGCCGCCGGTGCGCGCCGCCCACCGCGCCGCCTCGCCCTCCCAGCGGTCGAGGACGCTGATGTTGTCCAGCGGGCCGAAGCCGCTCGTGCCGAGGAAGCCGGGCCGGTCCGGCGCCACCGGGCGGTCCAGCCACAGCCGGGACACCAGGAACGGCGGCGCGGTCCGCAGCCGGGCGATCCGGTCCCGCCAGGCCGCGTCGCCCAGCCCGGGCGAGCGGGCGACCACGCCCCTCAGCCCGGCGGTGTCCAGCGCGAGCACCACCGCGTCGTACCGGCCCGTTCCGCCCTCGCTCGTCACGTCCGCGCCGCCGCCCGGCAGCGGCGCGACCCGTTCCACCGCCTCCGCCACGCGCACCACCGCGCCGTGCCGCTCCAGATGGCGGCGCAACGGATCCCACAGCGCGCGCGGGAACGGCTCGTCCGGCACGTCGAACAACAGCCCCTCCGCGCTGCCGAGGAAGTAGATGTGGAACATCAGCGCCAGCTCCGCCGCCGACAGTTGACGCGGATCCGCGAAGAAGCTGCGGGAGAACACCTCGAACGCCAAGTGCCGCGCCGCCGCCGGGAAACGGACCCGGTCGAGGAAGTCCGCCGCGCTGACGCCGTCGAGCCGGTGGTAGACGCGCGGCACGCGGACGTCGAGCAGCGGCAGCGCCGCCGCCGGGTTCATCCGCAGCAGGTCGGCCCACCCGAAGCTGGGGCTGAGGGCCACGAAGCCCAGCGCGCTCCACGGCGGCGTGCGCGGCACGCGGGCGAAGCCGTCGCGCGGGCCGTCGGCGTGCAGCAGGGGGTAGTCGGGCAGGCCGGTCAGCATGCGCAGGCCGGGGTCGGCGCGGCGCAGCAGGTTCCGCAGGTTGTAGTACTGGCGGAAGAAGGCGTGGAAGCCCCGGCTCATGGTCACCGCCGAGCCGTCCGCGAGCCGCGTCTCCCAGCCCGCGAGGCGCCCGCCGAGCGCGGCCTCCCGCTCGAACACGGTGACCCGCACGCCACGTTCGGCCAGCGCGACGGCCGCCGCCAGCCCCGCGATGCCGCCCCCGGCCACCGCCACCGCCGGCGGCGCGTCCGACCCCACCCGCGCCCGGCCCGGCACGGGCGGCACCACCCGCGCCCGCCGGTCCCGGCCCCACCGGTCCGCGTCCGCGCGGCGGCTCACCGGGCCCGCCTCCGGACCACGACGGGCAGTTCGGCCGCCGTCCGCAGCATCGGCCGTACGGGCGTCCGCAGACCGATCGTCAGGTCCTCCCACAGCGAGGAACGGCCGTCGAGGAAGCGCAGCAGCCGTTCCGTCGGCACGCCCCGGAAGAGCCCGGTGAAGAACGCGGCGCCGTCGATCCGCCCGGTGGCCAGCGCGCGCAGCAACACCGCATCCATGGCACGGGACTTGGCCGGGTGGGCGGGCGGCGGCACGGGAGGCCGGCCGCGCCGGTAGGCGGCGGCGACGGCCCGGCTCTGCCGCTGGACGGCGGCGAACGTGTAGCCCGTCGCCGGCCGCGTCGCGCCGCCCGCCGTGCCGATCCGGAACACCGACTTCCCGGTGCGGCGCGGGAACACGGCGTCGGTCATGGGGATCACGCCCTGCTCCACGGCGGTGACCCGCAGCCCGTCGAGACCGAGGACGTCCCGCGTGTAGTGCCGCAACGCCCGTTCGTAGCCGTCGTGGTCGAGGAGCGCGGGCGCGAACTCGGTGTATTCGACGAGCGCTTCGCGCGGCGAGAACGGCAGCAGGTACCCGAAGGACAGCCCGCGCCCCGGCTGGCGGGTGCGGAAGTCCATGAGTTCGGCGACGCCCGGCTCGAACGCGGCCCGTTCGGCGCTCACGAACCAGCCGCGGAAGTGCTGGAACAGCGTGGTCCGCGCGGGCGGCAGGCGGCGCGGCGGGCGGGAATCAAACGCCCAGCGGGCGCGCAGCACGACCCGCCGCCCGTCCCCGGCGACGCCCCGCACCTCCGCCCCGCCGCCGCCCGGCACGTCCCGCACCACGTCCACGGCGGCCTCGACCCGCCGGAACCCCGGCCGCCCGCCGAGCCATCCGGCGACCAGCGCCTCGAACGCGCCGGAGCGGAGCATCTTGTACCGCAGCGGCTCCGGCCGCCCCTCGACCGGGCGGCCGTCCGTACCGCGCACCCGCAGCCGTTCCCAGGAGGCGGCCACCGCCTCGTCGTACGCGCCGGGCCCCTCCTCCCAGAAGCACCAGGTGCGTTCCGCCGGGCGCAGCGGCCCGGCCGGGGCGTCGACCAGCACCACCGACGCCGTGTCCGGCAACCGGTGGGCGAGCGACAGCCCGGCGGCGCCCGCGCCGACGATCACGACGTCGGCGTCACCGGTGACCGGCCCTGTTCTCACAGGCGCGATGCTCCCGCACCCGGGCCGTCCGGCCGGGCGGACGACACCCCCGTCGCCGCTCCGGCCCCACGACCACCACCCGGACGGACGCGACCCCCCGGCCGCGCCCGGTCACCCGGCGCCGCCGCTGTCCTGGGTACCGATCGGGGTGCCGCTGAGGTACCGGGCGGTGTTCACCAGGCCGACCATGCTGAACGCCTGCGGGGTGTTGCCCAGATGGCGCCCGCGTTTCACGTCGTACTCCTCGCTCAGCAGGCCGACGTCGTTGCGCAGGCCGAGCAGCCGCTCGAACAGGTCGCGGGCCTCGTGGTGCCGCCCCGTTCCGTGCAGGGCGTCGGCGAGCCAGAAGCTGCACGCCAGGAACGCGCCCTCCGCGCCGGGCAGTCCGTCGACGCCGTCGTCGGCCTCCGGCCGGTACCGGAGCACGAACCCGTCCTCGTGCAGCTCGCGCCGCACCGCCTCGACCGTGCCGCGCATCCGCGGGTCCCGCCACGGCAGGAAGCCGACGCGCGGAAGCAGCAGCAGCGCCGCGTCCAGCCCGCGCGAGCCGTAGAACTGGGTGAACGTGTTCCGTTCGGCGTCGAAGCCCCGCTCGCAGACCTCCGCGTGGATCCGGTCGCGCAGCGCGGCCCACCGCTTGGCCGGGCCGGACAGCCCGTGCTGCCGCACGGCGCGCACCGCGCGGTCGAGCCCGGCCCAGGCCATCACCTTGGAGTGGACGAAGTGGCGGCGCGGGCCCCGGACTTCCCACAGGCTGTTGTCGGGCTCGCGCCAGCTTCCCTCCAGGTGGTCCAGGAGCGCGCGTTGCAGGTTCCACGCCGTCTCGGCCCCGGCCAGGCCGCTGTCCCTGGCCAGATGGAGGCAGTCCAGCACCTCGCCCCACACATCGAGCTGGAACTGCCCGGCCGCCGCGTTGCCGGTCCGCACCGGCGCCGAACCCTGGTAGCCGGACAGCCAGTCGAGCGTGGCCTCGGGGATGCGGCGGGTCCCGTCCAGCCCGTACATGATCTGGAGGTCCGACGGGTCCCCGGCCACCGCGCGCAGCAGCCACTCCCGCCAGGCCGCCGCCTCCTCCACGAACCCGGTCTCCAGCAGCGCCTGGAGGGTGAAGGCGGAGTCGCGCAGCCAGCAGTACCGGTAGTCCCAGTTGCGCGCGCCGCCCAGCTCCTCCGGCAGGGAGGTGGTGGCGGCGGCCACGATGCCGCCGGTCGGCGCGTACGTCAGGGCCTTCAGCGTCACCAGCGCCCGCCGCACGGCCGCCGGCCACTGCCCGTCGTAACGGCAGGCCGACATCCACGACTCCCAGAACCGCTCGGTGTCGGGCACGGCCCACAGCGCGTCCACAGGCTGTGGACGCGGCAGGTGCGAGGACTGGTACGTCAGCACGAACGGCACCCGTTCGCCCGCCCGCACGGTGAACTCGGCCCGCACCAAGCCGTCTTCGAGCCCGGTGGTGTCCACGGGCGTGCGCAGCCACACGGCGTCGGGCCCGGCGACGGCCCGGACGTCCTCTCCTTCGCGGCTGATCCACGGCACGATGTGCCCGAAGTCGAAGCACAGCCGCAGCTCCATGCGCAGGGGCACGGCCCCCGAGACGCCCTCCACCAGCCGCACGACGTCCGCCGCCTCGCCGCGCGGCGGCATGCAGTCCACGACGCGCACCACGCCCTCCGGGGTGTGCCACTCGCTCTCCAGCACCAGCGAATTCCCGCGGTAGCGGCGGGAGTGGACGGTGCCGCCCGCCGCCGGGGCCAGCGCCCAGCGCCCGGCGCTCTCGTCGTGCAGCAGCGCGGCGAAACAGGCCGGCGAGTCGAACCGGGGCAGGC